>CAZPNH010000078.1:0-7013 GCA_964587635.1 uncultured Bordetella sp. | reverse complement strand
GCGCCTCGTCGACCGGACCGGTGCAGACCGGCGGCACGACGGGCAGGGTGCTCAGCTCGACGGTGACCTACACCAACTCGGACACCTGGCACCTGCTCAGCCAGTCGAGCAGCTGCGACTGGTGGCTGTGCATCACGTCGACCTACACTTCGAACTGGCAGGAAACCGTCGGCACCACGCATGTGACGACCAACTCGGTCAAGGCCGACAATCCGATCCAGATCAATTTCATCGGCCAGGACGTGCCTTCGATCTCGGTAAACTCGAAAGCGAGCGTTGTGCTGGCGGGACCGATCAACGATCGCGGCGGCGCGACGACGATCACCGCCGGCGTGTCCACCGTCGCAACGGCTGCCAACGGCGCCGCGGTCAATATCGGCAGCCTCGCCGGCCAGTCGATCAGCTACGCGCCGGGCGCCGCCGCGCCGATCACGGCCGGCGCCGTGACGCTGTCGGCGTCGGGCTCGGTCGGCGCGGTCAACTTCACCAACGCACCGGGAACGGCCGCTTCGGTCGGCGCCATCACCACGACGACGCCGATCCTGCTGGCGATGACGCCCGAGATCACGGTCACCGGCGGCGTCATCTCGACCACCGCCAGCTCGCTCAATGCCAGCGCGGGCACCGGCAACGTGGTCATCAACCAGATCGCGGCGCCGCTGACGGTGGCGGGCGGCGTCACGCAGACCGCGGGTACGCTCGCGGTCGGCACCATCAGCGCGGGCGGCCAGCCCGATCAAGGGACCGGGTACGTGCTGCTGCAGTCGCAGGGCGACATCGCGGCCGCCTCGCCGTCCTCCTTCATCCGCGGCGAGCGCATCGAGCTGACCTCGGCCAACGGCTCGATCGGCGTCTACGGCGGCGGCGGCGTGACCGCGGCTCCGCTCGTGATCCAGCCCGGCTACAGCAGCGACCCGTCGGTGCAGCCGTATTACGGCCTGAAGGTCAGCGCGCAGCGCGACATCAATATCGCGGCGCAGTCCAACGGCGGCGACAACCCGAACGGCAACCTGCTGGTGGATACCGTTGTCGGCGGCGGCAACGTGAAGCTGGCCGCGCCCGGACAGATCATCGACAACAACCCGATCCAGAGCATCGACACGCGCACCTGGAGCCAGTTGGTCAACTTCTGGAACAACCTCGGCCTGACTCCGGGGGCGCAGAACACGGCCAACCAGGCGAAGGCGATCCAGGCCTACGACAACAGCGTGACGCAGGATTACCAGGTCTACTGGCAGATCCGCGACCGGCAGCCGGATCCCTCGGTGTTCGATCCGAACTTCCAGTACCACGCGACCACGGCGGAGGCCGCCGCGCTGACCGCCCAGGGCGTGAACGTCGCGACCTTCGAGGCGAACCGCACGGCGCAATACCAGCAGCTCAACACGGAAGTCGGCGGCTTCACCACCAGCTTCCAGCAGGGCTTCAAGTACGACGCGATCGCCCGGAACGATCCGCAGGTCGCGCTGATCCTGCAGGGATCCAGCTGGACCACCACCGAACTCGGCGTGTCGATCCCCGGGGCGCTCAAGAACATCACCAATACCAACCCGGTGATCAAGGATCCGAACGTGCAGGGCCGCAACGTGACGCTGCAGGCCGGCGTCTCCATCGGCCAGACCCAGGCGCCGCTGTCGATTCCGATCGCCGCGTTCTCCAATCCGGATCCGAACAACTGCGCGGCGGGTCCCTGCCTGAGCGACGCGGACAAGGTGGCGCTCGCTTCCGCCGAGTTCGACGACCTGACGATCACCGCGAGCGGGATTTCGGTCCTGCAGCGCAAGCCGGTCAATTTCAGCGCCTCGGGCAGCCTGAGCATCGCCGTGACCGGCACGACGCCGGGCAATCTGGACAACGGCAACGCGTATCTGGCTTCGCTCGGCGACGGCCTGCTGAACTCGATCCAGGCGCCGGGCGAAGTGCGCGTCAAGGTCGGCGGCTCGATCATCAACGCCGGCACCGGCGTGGGCGTAACCCCCGGACTGCTGCAGGCGGGCGGCCTGATCCTCGAGGCGTCCGGCGGCGGTATCGGCTTTGTGCCGAACTTCAACGGCGGCAGCACGCCGCTGGTGCAGCCGCTGCTGGTCAACCTCAACCCCGGCGCGGCGTTCACGGCGCGCGCTGCGGACAACGTCAGCGTGGTGCAGACGGGCGACCTGAACGTCGAATCCGTGTTCTCGCGACAGAATGTAGCGCTGACCGCGTCGGGCTCGATCAACGACGCGGTGACCGAAACCCTGCCGACGCTGAAGATCCTGTCCGATTCGCTTACGCTGACCGCGCTCAATGGCTCGATCGGTTCGCCCACCAACCCGCTCGACGTGGCGGTGGGCCCGACCGGCGCCATCACGGCATCGGCCACTTCGACCACGCCGCTGCTCGGCGGCGTCTACCTGAACAACCCGATCGGCCCGATCAACGGCAATTTCACCGTCGCGTCGGTGACGGCGAGCGACGCGGTCAAGCTGTCGTCCGACCTCGACATGAAGATCGACGGGTCGGTCGCTTCGCCGGGCACGATCGGCCTAGTGTCGGGCGGCACGATGACGCTGACGCAGAACGCCAACGTGCACGCGACCGTGCTGGCGACTTCGCTGAACGCGGGCGCGCTGACCATGGACGCCGGCGCCAAGGTCTCCGTGGACGTCGGCAACTTGAACGTGAACTCGAACTCTACGCTCACCATGGCCGATGGCGCGACTATGACCGTGAGCCAGGGCACGATCAACATCACCACGGTCGGCGACGCGATTGTGACCGGCATTACCACCGGCAACCCGACCCTGAGCGCGATCAACATCACCAGCACCGCCGGCCACATCCTCGCGGGCCACACGCTCGGCAGCGGCCACATGGATATCGTCGCCGACACGCCGCCGCAGGCTACGTTGACGATGATCGCCGCGCTCGGCATCGGCGACGAGCCGCTCAACGTGCAGTTGCTGAACGTCGTGGCGTCCTCGGGTGGCGTGGTGGACGTCACGGCACAGGGCCCGCTTAACAACGCAACCGTGCAGGCGGCCGATCGCGTGCTGCTTACGGCCACCGGGCCGATCGGCGGCGGCACGGTTACCAGCACGGGCAGCGGCGCCAATCCCGACAACAGCGTGACCGTGACCTCGACCACCGGGAACGTGAACCTCGCCAGCGTCACCGGCCAGGCCAACGTCGCGGTGACCGGTCAGACCGGCGTGACGCTCGGCACGGCTTCGAGCGCCAATGGCGGCGTGACCACGACGGCGACGACCGGCAACGTGAACGTGACCACCGCCAGCGCCGGCCAGGGCGCGACGCTCACTGCGCCCGCCGGTTCGGTGAACGTCACCACCGGCACCGCAGGTATGGATATCGCGTTGAACGCCTCCGGCAACGTCAGTGCTGGAACATTGACCAGCACTGGCGGCAACGTCAACGCCAATTCTTCGGCAGGCAATGTCAACGTCGGTACCGCGAATGCCGGCCAGGGCGCGACGTTCAACGCGACCGCGGGTACGGTGACGGTGACCAGCGGTACGGCGGGGGCGGACCTGACCCTGGCTGCTTCCGGCAACGTCAGCGGCGGAACGCTCACCAGCACCGGCGGCAACGTCAACGCCAGTTCCTCAGGCGGCAACGTCGGCCTTGGCACCACGAACGCGGCGCTGGGCGCGAATTTCAACGCGACCACCGGCAACGTGACCGCGGCGAACACGACGACCGGGACGACGCTGACCACGACCTCGGGGCAGGACACGACGCTGGGCAGCGCGACTTCGGGCGGAAACATCGCGCTGAACGCCGCCGGCAACCTCGGGGCGACGACGCTGACGAGCACCGGCGGCAACGTCAACGCCAGTTCCTCAGGCGGCAACGTCGGCCTTGGCACCACGAACGCGGCGCTGGGCGCGAATTTCAACGCGACCACCGGCAACGTGACCGCGGCGAACACGACGACCGGGACGACGCTGACCACGACCTCGGGGCAGGACACGACGCTGGGCAGCGCGACTTCGGGCGGAAACATCGCGCTGAATGCCGGCGGTAACCTCGACGCTACTATGCTGACCAGCACCAACGGCAGCGTGACCGGAAACGCGACTGGGAATATCACGGTCGCCACCGGCAGCACCAGCGGCGGGTTCACGCTGGCGTCCGCGACGGGCAACGTCGATGCCAATACGGTGACGGCGAACTCGGTCGTGCTGAGCGCGCCGGGCAGCGTCACCGGCGGCACCCTGAACGTCGGTTCGAACGTCCAGCTCTCTGGCGACCTGGTGACGGCGAACGTCAACGGCGGCGGACAGGTCGTCGGCGGCTCGATCACCGGCTTCAACGGCGGCACCGCGTCCAATGTCGGCCTCACGCTTTCCAGCCCGACCGGCTTTGCGCTGAACAATCTTTCCACCGCGACCGGCAGTGTAAACGTGCCCACAGGCTTCCTGACGATCGACAGCGTGGTGATCGTGGACCGGGCGACCTTCACCAATCCGCTCACCACGACCCTGGTCGACCAGCACGACCGCAGCATCCAATCGGCCGACGTGCAGCTCTACACCGGGGGCGGGCCGTTCGCGCTCGGCATGTCCCAGAACCACGTCGATACCTCCGCCCTCGTCATCTTCCGGGACTCGGCGTTCGAGGTGGTCACGCCCTTCAGTACGAACAGCGGTTCCAGCGAGCAGGCCAATGACGCGCTTACGCGCATCGACGCCGGCCGACCGGCTGCCGAGCGCCTGCCGTTCGAAGACACGGGCGACGTCGTCAGCTACACGGGTGTGCCGGTTTCCGTCACCGGCGATTGCCAGCCCGAAACGGATCCGGGCTGCGCGAAATGATGCGGTTTGCGGTGTTCGCCGCTGCGTTGCTGGCGGCGGCGCAGGCTGCGGCGCAGCAGCCGATCGTGCCACCGGCGTCGGCCGATCCAGGGGCCATCCAGCAGCGGCAGATCGAGGAAGACCGGCGGCGCCAGGACGCCGAGCGCGAACGCCGCAAGCCGGACACCGAACCGCTCATCCGGCAGGAGCTGCCGGCGCCGCAGGCGCCCCGGTCCGGCGCCGATACGCTGCGGTTCCTGGTGCGCGAGATCCGCTTCACGCCGTCGGCGCTGCTCAAGCCCGAAGAGCTCGAGGCGATCGCCAGGGATTTCCGCGACCGCCAGCTGACGCTCACCGAGTTGCGGGGCTTGGCCGAGCGCGTCAATGCGCTCTACAAATCGAAAGGCATCGTCACCGCGCAGGCCGTGATCCCTCCGCAGGACGTGTCCGACGGCATCGTGCAGGTGCGCCTGGTCGAGGGCCGCGTCGGCAAGCTGAACGTCGAAGGCAACGCCAGCACGCGCGAAGGCTACGTCACCAGCCGGCTCGGGCTCAAGCCCGCGGAACTGATCGACCTGCAGCGCCTGGAGGCGGCGATCGTGCGCTACAACCGCACCAACGACACGCAGATGCGCGCCGAACTCAAGCCCGGCGCCGAGTTCGGCACGACCGACGTATATGCCACGCTCACCGAGCCGGCGCGGCAGGAACTGCGGCTGTCGCTGGACAATTCCGGCAGCCCTTCAACCGGGCGCTGGCGCGAGGGCCTGAGCTACACCAACCGCAGCCTGATCGGCTACCGGGACGAATTGACCGCGTCCGCCAGCGCGTCGGACGGCCATCACGGGAAATCGCTCGGCTATTCGGTGCCGTTCAACACCTGGGGCGGCCGGCTCAGCTACGCCTATTACGACGATTCGACCAGCATCAGGCACGGCCCGCTGCAGTCGCTGAACATCACCGGCGAGTCGACCGCAAACGTGCTCTCGGCGCGCCAGCCGCTGGTGGTCGAGGAGAAGGTCCAGTTCGACCTGCTGGCCGGGGCAAAGAGGCGCATCAGCTCGAATTTCGTCGACACCGTCTTCCTGCAGCGCACCGTGACCGCCGATCAGAACCTGGGAGGCGAGTTCCAGTACACGAGCGGGGGCAGCTACTGGCTTGGGAACTTCACCAGGGCGTGGGGGCATGCCGAAACCATCGTCAGCAACGAATACCGCATTGACCGCGGCAACCTGCGCTACACGCAGGAACTGCCCCGCGGGCTTTCGTTCCGCGGCAGCCTGAATTGGCAGTCGTCGCCGCAGCAACAACTCGCTTCCAGCGAGGAGTTTTTCATCGGTGGCGAGGGCAGCGTGCGTGGCTACGATGTCGGCGCTTTTTCCGGAGACCACGGTTACACCCTCAACATGGAACTGCATCACCCGCTGCTGGCCGCGAAGGCAGGCGAAAACGGCCTGTCGGGCACGCAGCTGACGGGTTTCTTTTTCGCGGACTACGGGATCACGTATCCCTTCCGCCCGCCGAACACGGGGTTGCGTCCCTACGAGCGGCTGAGCAGCGTGGGCTGGGGTGTCAATGCCGCGCTCGGGCAGCATTGGTCCGGCCGAGTGACGCTCGCCTACGGGCTCACGGACCAGCCGCTGATGCCTCGCAACTACTCGATCCTCTTCCAGGCGTACGCAACCGCGTTCTGAGCCGGCGGCCCGGCCGCCTGCTCAGTAGTTGAACTTCTGGTCGTGCCCGATCACGGTCAGCTCGACGAAGGAGCTGCCGTTGTGGTTGGCGGGCGAGAAGCCCACCTGATAGCCGCCCGTGTCGAAGCCCTTCATGCCGTCCAGCGCCTGCATGAAGCCCGCGCGGGTGGGCTTGGGGCCGGCCCGGCGCAGCGCTTCGACCATGACCTTGGCGGCGATGTAGGACTCGAGCGAGGTGAAGGAATAATCCTTTTTCCCGAGCTGCTTTTCGATCGCCGCCTGGTATTCCTGCACGATCGCCAGCGAGCGCTTGCCCGGCGGCGGCACCACGGTCGCCACGATCACGCCCGCGCCGTCCTTGCCGAGTTCCTTGGCCAGCGGGCTGGCGCCCGGAAAGGAGTTGCTTGCCATCTGCGCGCCCATGCCGGCGCTTTTCGCCAGCCGGATGAAATCCGCGGTGGTCTTGTACAGGGTGGTGAGGATGACGACGTCGGGATTGCCCTTGGCGATGTCCTTCACGCCGGCG
>CAZPNH010000077.1:0-7059 GCA_964587635.1 uncultured Bordetella sp. | reverse complement strand
CCGCTCCGGCTCGGTCGCCACCAGGTGCGGCACGCCGAATTCGCGCGCGATCGGCGCGGTGACAAAGCTGTTGGTGGCCGTGACCACCGCGCACAGGTCGCCTGCGTCCAGGTGCCGGCGCACCAGCGCCTTCGCGGGCGCGCCCATCGCCGGGCGGATGCGCGCCGCCATGAACTCGGCGCGCCAGCGGTCGAGGTCTTCGGGCGCGTGCTCGGCCAGCGGCCGCAGCGCGAAGCCGAGGAATTCGTGGATGTCGAGCGTGCCGGCCTTGTACTGCTCGTAGAAGGCGGCGTTCTGCGCCTCGTAGGCATCCCGGTCGAGCACGCCGCGGTCGATGAGGAATTGGCCCCATTCGTAGTCGCTGTCGCAGGCGAGCAGCGTGTTGTCCAGGTCGAACAACGCGAGGTTCACGCCGAGCGTTCCTTCGGTTCGAGATTCATTTCAGCGTCTCGCGCAGCAGGGGCAGCGTGATCGGGCGCTTCTGCTCCAGCGAGGCGCGATCCAGCCGGTCGAGGACCGCCGTGAGCGACCGCGTGTCGCGCCGCATGCGGGTGAGCAGATATGCAATCACCTCGTCCGGCAGGTGCAGGCCGCGCCGCTCGGCTTCGCCGCGCAGGAAAACGCTGCGTTCTTCATCGGTCAGCAGCTTGACCTGGTAGACCAGACCCCAGGCGAGGCGCGACTTGAGGTCTTCGCGCAGCGGCAGCTGGGCGGGCGGCGCGTTGCCCGCGGCCAGCACCTTGCCGCCGGACTGCCGCGCCTCGTTGATGGCGCTGAAAAGCGCGATCTGCGAGGTTTCATTCAGCTTTTCCACGTCGTCCACCACATTCGGGCCGGCGCAGGCGGTCAAAAGATGGCTCTTGCCCGAGCCGGATTCGCCCCACAGGTACAGGACGGCGTCCGGGAATTTTCCCGCCTGGAACTCGCGCAGACGCGCCAGCAGTTCGGCGTTGCCGCCCGGTACGAAATTGTCGAGGGTTGGTTGCTGCAGCGGCGATATCCCCAACGCAAGCTGCCGCATCACTTCGGTCCGCCGTAGAGGGGACCCGCGAGGTAGGCCCGCTGCACGTGGCGCAGGGCGACCAGCAGCGCAGCGCTGGCGGGAAGCGCGAGCAGCACGCCGAAGAAACCGAAAATCTGGCCGAAGGCGAGCAGCGCGAAGATCACCGCCACCGGGTGCAGGCCGATGCGCTTGCCCACCAGCAGCGGGGTCACGATCGTCCCTTCCAGCGCCTGGCCGATCGCGAAGGCGAGCGCCACCCAGGCGACGCCGGCGACGGTGCCGAACTGCATCGTCGCGGCAACGATGCCGAGCAGGATGCCGGTGAAAGCCCCGATGTAGGGGATGATCACCAGCAGGCCGGTGATGACCCCGACCGGCAGCGCGAATTCGAGTCCCGCGACCGCCAGCGCGGCGGAGTAGTAGACGCTCATCACCAGCATCACCACCACCTGCCCGCGCAGGAACTCCGCCAGCACTGCATCTATCTCGGCGAAGATGGCGCGAACGCGCTTGTGCAGGTGGCGCGGGATCAGGGCGTCGACGCGCGCGAGCAGCGCGTTCCAGTCGCGCAGCAGGAAGAACAGCACCACCGGCACCAGCATGGCGTTGACGAAGAAGGCGAGCAGCGCGAGGCTGCCGATCCTGATCGAGCCGAGCAGCCCCGCCACCAGGTCCTGGTTGTTGGCGAGGACGCCGCCCGCCAGCTGCTTGACCGACTCGATATCGAGCTGGAAGTCGACGGCGAATTTTTCCCGCAACCAGGGCGCGAACTGCTGGTTGACCCAGGCGAGGAAGGCCGGCAGCTGCTCGGACATCAGCCGGAGTTCCTTGACGAACAGCGGTACGATCACCAGCGCTAGCGCCACCACCAGCGCGAGCGAAAACAGGAGCACCACGATAACCGCCGCGATGCGCGGCAGATAGCGCCCCGTCAGCCGGCCCACCAGGGGGTTCAGGACATAGGCGAGGATCGCGCCGGCGAGGAACGGCGCGAGGATGGGCGACAGCGCATAGAGCAGGCCGCCGACCGCCAGGGCGATCGCCAGCCAGGCCCACAGGCGCGGATCAGCGAGAAGCGGAGCCTTCATTTCACGTAAAATTGCTGGAAAGACATCATTTTACCCGCCATGCCGGAATCCCTCTCTTACCGTGATGCGGGCGTCGACATCGACGCCGGCGACGCGCTGGTCGAAGCGATCAAGCCGTTCGCCAAGCGCACCATGCGCCCGGAAGTGCTGGCAGGTCTGGGCGGCTTCGGCGCGCTGTGCGCGATCCCGCAGAAATACAAGGAGCCGATCCTGGTGTCCGGCACCGACGGCGTCGGCACCAAGCTCAAGCTCGCCTTCATGCTTGGCCGGCACGGCACCGTCGGCATCGACCTCGTCGCGATGAGCGTGAACGACATCCTCGTGCAGGGTGCCGAGCCGCTGTTCTTCCTCGACTACTTCGCCTGCGGCAAGCTGGACAAGGCCGTCGCCACGAACGTCATCCGCGGCATCGCCAAGGGCTGCGAGGAGGCCGGCTGCGCGCTCATCGGCGGCGAGACCGCCGAGATGCCGGGCATGTATCCGGAGGGCGAATACGATCTCGCGGGCTTCTGCGTCGGCGTGGTGGAGAAGGCCCGCATCATCGACGGCCAGTCCATCGTTCCGGGCGACGTGCTGCTGGGGCTGGCCTCAAGCGGCGCGCATTCGAACGGCTATTCCCTGATTCGCCGCATCCTCGGCGAAGACAAGCCCAACTCCGACCTCGCCGACAGCCTGATGGAGCCGACCCGTATCTACGTCAAGCCGGTCCTGAAGCTCATGGTCGCGGTGAAGGTGAAAGGCCTTGCCCACATCACCGGCGGCGGCCTGGTCGGCAACGTGCCTCGCATGCTGCCGCAGGGCATGCGCGCCGTGCTGCGCAAGAAAATGTGGCCGCGCCCGGAGCTCTTCAACTTGCTGCAGAAAAACGGCAACGTCGCCGAGGAAGAGATGCACCGCGTCTTCAATTGCGGCATCGGCATGGTGATTGCCGTCGCGCGGGAACACGTCGCCGCTGCCATCATGCTCCTCAAGCGCGAGGGCGAGCTCGCCTACGAAATTGGCTTCGTCGAAGCCGGCAATGCGGGCGAGCCCGAGGCCGTCGTTCTCTGAGCCCTATTCGGGCTGCAGCCCGATGTCCTTCACCAGTCTTGCCCAGCGCTCGCGCTCGGCGCGCAGGAATTCGCCCAGCGACTCGGGCGTGCCCGCGCCTTCGTTGACCAGGCCGAAGTCGAACAGGCGCTGCGCCACCTCCGGGTCGGCCAGCACGCGGTCCATGTCGCGGTTCACGCGCTGGATGACGGCGGCCGGCGTGCCGGCGGGGGCCAGCAGCGCGAACCAGCCGACGTACTCGAAACCTGGATAGGTTTCCGCCAGGGTCGGCACGTCTTCGATGCCGCGCACCCGTTTGCCGGCACTCACCGCCAGCGCGCGCAGCTCGCCGCGCTTCAGGTAGGGCAGCAGCGCGGCGGAACTCACGAGCACGACCTGCGTGCGTCCGGCGATGGTGTCCTGGATCGCCGGCGAGACGCCGCTGTAGGGCACCTGCAGGAACCGGACGCCGGCGGTCTGGTTGAGCATCTGGCTCATCAGGCCGCTGAAGGTCTTGGCGCCTTCATTCGCGGCCGCCAGCTTGCCCGGCTGCGCCTTGTCCAGCGCGACCAGTTCGGCGAGCGTCTTCGCCGGGATGGCGGGATTGACGGCTACCACCATCGGCGATTTGGCCACCATCGCCACCGGCGCGAAGTCGCGTTCCGGATCGTAAGGCAGAGACTTGAAGGTGAACGGGTTCGAGACGATGGCCGCGGTCGTGGCGTAGAAGAAGTTGTAGCCATCGGGGGCCGAGCGCGCGGCGGCCTGCGCGCCGGGCACGTTCTGCCCGCCCGGCCGGTTTTCGATCACCACCGGCTGGTTCCACAGGCGCGACAACCGGTCGGCGAGGAAGCGCGCGGTGATGTCGGGCGAGGTCCCGGGCGCCTGCGACAGGATGAACTTCACCGGCCGTGCCGGCCATTCCTGCGCAAGGACCTGTCCGGCGGAAAGCAACAGGAACAAAAGCATGAGACGGTGTTTCACGCGGCAACCTCCTCGAGCGCGGGCTTGATCCGGCTCGCGAACATTTCCACCGAGCGCATCGATTCCTCCAGCGTCAGGTCGCCGAAGGCGAAGCGCAGCAGAAAGTAGTTGAGGCCCGCGTCGGACGCCTGCGAGGCGATCATGTCGCGGACCGTGTCCGGGGAGCCGACGATGGCCTGGCCGTTCTTCAGGACCGCGTCGAAGTCCTCGGTGTAGGTGGTGAAGGGCGGCGTCGCGCCGCGCAGGCGCCAGAGGAAGATGAAGCTCTCGAACCAGCGCGCGTAGGCGCGCCGCGCGAGTTTCATCGCCGCCTGGTCGGTGTCGGCGATGACCACGTGCCGCGCCATGCCCATGAAGGGAATCTTCGCGGCGTCGTTGCCCTTCTTCGCCCATGCCTCGCGGTAGCGGTCGGTGATCACGCGCACGGATTTCGGCGCGGCGTTGCTGACGACATTGAAGCGGTTGCCGGCGGCGAATTCCGCACTCTCCGGATTGGACAGGCCGTACCAGATCGGCGGGTGGGGCCGCTGCAAAGGCTGCAGGTGCAGCGGCACGTCGTTGAAGTTGTAGTACTCGCCTTTGAAGGTCAGCGTGCGTTCCCGCATCGCCTGCAGGATCACCTGGTAGGCCTCGACGTACATGGCTTGCGATTTCGCCGGGTCGAAGCCGAAATAGCCGATCTCGAGCGGCGAGACGCCGCGCCCGACGCCCAGCTCGAAGCGGCCGCCGCTCAGATGGTCGAGCATGCAGATTTCGTCGGCGAGCCGCAGCGGGTGGTACAGGGCGAGCGTGTAGACCAGGGGGCCGAATCGCAGCCGCTTGGTGCGCTGCGCGACCGACGCGAGGAAAACCGAAGGCGAGGGCGACATACCGAGCGGCGTCGCGTGATGCTCTGCGATATGCAGCGCATGGATGCCGATGCGGTCGTAGGCTTGCGCCAGCCGCAGCCGGTCCTCGTAGAACTGCGCGAGCGGGGCGCCGCTCGCGTCGAGGTGATCGAAAACGCCGAACTTCAGAACGCCTGCTAACGGCCCGAGTTGCGGCCCATCGTGCGCCGGCCCCTGGACTTCGGCGCATGGCGTTGTTCCTGGGGCCGGGAGTTCTGCTGTTGCGGCCGGCCGCCGCGTTGCTGCTGCTGCGGCCGCTGGCTGGCGGCGCGCGCCAGCGAGCCGACCCGCCTGATTTCGGTGGCAAGCGCTTCCGCGGTGGCGACGCGCACGGGGGTGCTGCCGTGCTGCTGCGTGGCCTCCTGCTCGAGGTGAAGGGCTTCCTGCAGCCGGCGCAGCGCGTAGTTGCGCGATACCTCCAGGCCGGATTCCTTCTCGATTTCCTTGCGGTGCATCTCGATGCTGGCGATGAGGTCGGTGACCTCATCCATGGGAAATTCTTCGGTCATTCGCTGGGGCTCAGGTGTGGCAGCGTGTTCGCTGCGAAATCGCAAGTGCGTACGCAGGTGCGTACCGAACAATACTACGTTTACGACGGTTTTGGTGCCCGCCGCCGCTACTGCGCTGATCCGCGCCGGGCGAGCAGGATCCCGGCAAGCACCACCATGCCGCCGGCGATCTGCAGCGCCGACAGCGACTCGCCGAGCAGCGCCCAGGCGAACAGCGCGGCCATCACCGGCTGGAACAGCAGGCCGACCGAGGAGAACGCCGCCGGCAGGTGCGCGAGCGCGTAGGCGATCAGGCCCTGTCCCGCGATGTGCGAGATCCATGCGAGCCCGAGCAGCGTGAGCCAGCCCTTTGCCGATCCGGGCAGCAGCGCCTCGCCCGAGGAGAGCGCCACCGGCAGCAGGATCGCCGCGGTGAGGGTCGTCGTGACGGCCATCAGCGTCAGCGTGGCGCCTCCGCGGTCGCGCACGCCTTTCACCGAGAGCAGGTACCAGGCATAGAACATCGCGGTCACCACGCCCAGGCCGTCGCCGAGCAGCGCGTGCGGGGAGGCGCCGAGGCTGGCGCGCACCAGCACGCCGACACCGAGCAGCGCCGCGGCCAGCCCGGCAAGGAACAGGGCCGTCGGCCTCTGCTTCCAGAGGACCCAGGCCGCCAGCGTGACGAAGATCGAGGCGAGGTTCGCGAGCAGCGTCGAGTTCGCGACCGAGGTGAACTTGATCGACCAGTGCCAGAACGCGAGGTCGCCCGCGAACGCGATGCCGGCGGCGATCAAGTAGCGCCATGGCAGCGCGCGCGATTTCTTCGCCGTTAGCGCGGACGACAAAAATAAAATCCACAACAAAGGAACGGCCAGGGTTACGCGCCAGAACGCGCTCGCAGTGGGGCCGACGTCGGAGAGGCGTACCCAGATCGGCGAGAGCGCAATGCAGGCCGCGCCGCCCAGCAGCGCCGCGAGCGCGCCGCCAGCTGCGGGCGGCTTGGCAGGCGGTGCCGCGGGCTCCATGGGCCCGCGGATGTTAGCAAACCCGTTCAGCGCAGCGCGTTGCGCCGCTCGATCGCGTCGTCCAGCTTCGCGCGGGCGGTTTCGATGGCGCGCAGGTTCTCCTGCTGCCGGTCCCAGTACTCCGGACGGTAGCGGCGGCCCTGGCGATCGCCTTCGATCGGCTCGACGCCTTGCTCGCGGCGCGCTTCGGCGGCGCGCAGCTCGGCGTGCGCGGCGACGATGTCCGCGACCGCGCGGTCGAGGTCGGCGGCACGCCGGTTCGCCTGCTCGAGCAACTGCCTTTGCGCTTCGCTCAGTCCTGCGGCCGGCACGGCCGCGCCTGGCGGCGCCGGGGTCTCAACCGGTCGCGCGGCGCCGCCACCCGCAGTCGGATCGTCGGTGTAGATGACGCGCCCGGCGGGGTCGGTGTATTTGTAGACGCCTTGTGCACCGGCAGCAGGCGCAAGCGCGGCGAGCACGATAGCGATGAGGACGGGCAGGGTCGGAAGCACGCGCATATTGTCTCTCTCAGGCCATTCGACAGGCATCCGGGACGGGAGTTCGCGCCGGACGGGG
>CAZPNH010000076.1:6126-7079 GCA_964587635.1 uncultured Bordetella sp. | reverse complement strand
GCCCAGCAGATCAACCTGTTCAACCCGGTTTTTCTCAAGCAGAAGAAGTATTTTTCCTTCGTGACGATGCTGCAGGCGCTGGGCCTGCTGCTCGGCGGCATCCTGGCGTTCTACGGTTACGTGGCCCATGAAACGCGCGCGCTCGCGGCAGCGTCGACGGAGACCGGCAATCAGCTGAAGACGCAGAGCGAGCAGCTGATCCAGTTCACGCGGGACTATTCCCCGCAGGGCACGAGCCGGCTGCTCGCGGACGAGGTCGCGCGCTTGTCCCTGCGCCTAAAACAGGGGGAGGACATGGTCGCCGTCCTGCGCACCGGAGGACTGGGAAACAAGGACGGCTTCGCCAGATATCTCAGCGCGTTCGCGCGTCAATCCGTCGCCGGCGTGTGGCTGACGGGATTGTCGATCGGCGGCGACGAGACCGAACTCCTGGTAACTGGCAGGGTCCTCTATCCGGATCTGGTGCCGGCCTATATCCGGGCACTCAATCACGAAGAGGTTATGCGCGGGCGCCGAGTTTCCGAGTTGCGGCTTACGGCGCGCGAGCATCGGGACACCGCGGGGGTTGCCGCGGCCGACGTAAGTGCCGCCGCCGAACCTTCGCGCTATGTGGATTTCAGCCTGACCGCCACGCGGGGCGCGGTGGTTCCAGCCGCTCCCGCCGACAAGCCGGCGGCCGGCGCGATTCCGTCCGTTCTGGATGTCGTCCAGAGCGCGAAGGGAGCCAAATGAAGCGCCTGTGGCAGCAAATTTCGGAAAAAGTGGACAACGCGACCCTGCGCGAGCGCGCGATGATCTTCGCGGCTGCCGCGGTTGTTCTGATCGCCTTGCTGAATGTCGTGTTGATCGAGCCGGAGCTGGTCCAGCAGCGGCGCCTGTCGCATGAGATCGCGCAGCGCCAGGCGGATATCAAAGGCATGCAGGATCAGCTTCAGGCTCTCGCGCTGGTGCGC
>CAZPNH010000076.1:0-6116 GCA_964587635.1 uncultured Bordetella sp. | reverse complement strand
GCGAAGTCCGCGAAGCGCACAACGACGTGTTTCAAAAACTGTTCGACGCCGGGATATTCGAAAAGAAACTCGGCTCGCTTGATGTGACCGTAAGAAACGCGCCGCTCACAGAAGAAAAGAAAAAGCAGATCGCGGAAGTCGAAACCGCCCTGGCGGAGGAACAGCGCAAATTCGCGCCGCCCGAGCAGGTTGGCGCGCTGCTCGGAGAAATGCTTTCGCGCAACCGCAAATTGCTGCTCGTCGACATGAGAACGCTGCCCGTGGCGACGCTCAACGGCAGCGACGCGGGCAAGCCGGCGGCGCAGAGTCCGCAGAGTCCGGCCGGTGCGGCAAAGCCCGGCGCGGCCGGAGTCGACGCGAAGATTTACCGGCACGGCGTGGAAATCACGGTGACCGGCACCTACCTCGACCTGCTCGCCTACCTGAAGGACCTGGAGAAGCTGCCCAACCAGATGTACTGGGGCAAGCTGGATCTGAGCGTCGCGGCCTACCCGCAGGTGACCCTCAAACTCTCGGTCTACACGCTGAGCCTGGATCCTGCGTGGCTGGTCGTATGACAAAACGCGCGATCCGCTGCTTTGCCGCTGCTGGCGCGATGCTGCTGATGGCAGGCGCGCAGGCGCAGGTGATGAGCGATCCCACGCGGCCGCCGTCGGCGGGCCCCGAATCATCCGGCGGGCAGGAGGATGCTTCGGCCGCGCGGCTGCAGAGCGTGTTGCTGTCGCCGGGACGCAAGATTGCGGTGATCAATGGCGTCGCGATACCGCTCGGCGGCATGGTGGGCGACGCGCGGCTGGTGAAGATCACGGAAACGGAAGCCGTATTGAAGTCGGGAAATGAAACCGAGGTATTGAAGTTGTTCCCCGGGGTGGAGAAGGAGCAGCGTGTGCGCGAGACTGCGCGCACGCGGCGGGCTTCCCCGGGCACGTCACTGCCGCGGCAGGGAGGTTCACAGTGAAATCACGCATCGGGATGTTCCTCGTTCTGGCTCTTGCAGGTTGTGCGGCGCCGCCGCCGATAAAACCCGAACTTGACCCGACCATCCAGACTGAGCTCAATCGGACGTCAAGCGAGAGGAAGGCCGAAGCCCGGCCGGCCGCGGTCGAGCAGGCGCTGCTGCCGCCTCTGCGCATGGAGATGCCGTCTGCGCGAGGCCAGCCTGTCGACCCCCGCTTCGACCTGTCAGTCAACAATGCGCCCGCTGGCCAAGTATTCATGTCGCTCGTCTCCGGCACGCGCTTCAGCATGCTGATTCCCCCTTCGCTGACCGGCACGATCTCGGTCAATCTCAAGGACGTCACGCTGCAGGAAGCGCTCGATTCGATCCGCGAGCTGTATGGGTACGACTACAGAGTCGATGGGACGCGTATCTCCATTCAACCCGCTGGCATGCAGACGCGCATCTTTCAGGTGAATTACCTGCAGGCCGAGCGTCGCGGCTCGTCGGATGTCCGGGTGCAGTCCGGATCTGTCACCGACTCAACTACGGGGGCGCCCTCCGCCGTGCCAGGTACGCCTTCGATCACGCCGCCCACAGGTTCCACGCGCGGCCTGGACAGTTCCCGCATTACCACGCGGACCCTGAGCGATTTCTGGCTTGAACTGCGCGCTTCCCTTCTCGCCATCATCGGCACCGGAGAGGGCCGCAATGTGGTGATATCGCCGCAGTCTGGCGTTGTCGTCGTGCGCGCGTTCCCTGCGGAACTGCGTGGGATTGAGCAATACCTGCGCGCGACGCGGATATCCGTCGAACGCCAGGTGATGCTCGAGGCCAAGATAATCAACGTCACGTTGAATTCCGGCTATCAGTCCGGGATCAACTGGGCGTTGCTCAACCACAATCTGGCCGTCGGCCAGATTGGGAACCAAACCTCTCTTACCAACAACAGTAGTGGGACCAATCTTGGCCAGTCGAGCGGCGGACTTACCGCTATTCCGGGAGTTTCAATGTCCACTCCTCTTCCGGGCGCTGGAAGTACGTTGACCTCGGCTGCGCTGTTGGCTGCAAATCCCACCGCGGGACTGTTCGGCTTGGCGTTTCAGACTCAGAATTTCGCCGCGCTCCTGCAATTTCTGGAGACCCAGGGCAAGGCTCAGGTGCTCTCCAGCCCGCGGGTAGCGACGCTCAACAACCAGAAGGCGGTACTCAAGGTCGGCACCGACGAATACTTCGTGACCAATATTCAGGCAGCGACCACGGTTGCGACAGCGGTCGGCACGACGTCAGGAACGCCGGTCCCTACGGTTACCGTGCAGCCGTTCTTTTCCGGGATCGTCCTCGATGTAACGCCGCAGGTCGATGAGAATGACCAGGTTATCCTGCACATTCATCCTTCGGTGAGCCAGGTAGTGACGGACAACAAGATCATTGATCTGGGCGTCGCGGGAAGCTTGACCCTGCCGCTCGCGAAAAGCAGCGTGAGCGAAGCCGACACAGTGGTGCGCGTCTCCGACGGCAATATCGTCGCGCTCGGTGGCCTGATGAAGTTGGATCTGGAAGACACTCGCGGCGGCCTGCCCGGCACCGGCAACAACGCGATCGGGAACTTTCTCCGCAATGCCAATACCTCCTTGGTCAAGCAGGAAATGGTCATTCTGATCAAGCCGACGATCATCCAGAATGCCCGCAGCTGGGATGCCGATCTCGAGCAAGCGCGCGGCCGTTTCGATGTGCTAGGCGCGCCGACGGTTACTACGCCTCCAGGGTCCGGCGCGCGGTGAACTACGTTACTTATTTCGGTTTGCGCGAGCCGCCGTTCGGGATTACTCCCGATACGAGTTTTTTCTACGCCTGCCGCGGCACGCAGGAAGCGCTCAACACGCTGCTGGTCGCGGTTGCCAACGGCGAGGGCTTCATCAAGATCACCGGCGAAGTCGGCACCGGCAAGACGCTGCTGTGCCGGAAATTCCTCTCCACGCTGGATGCGGGCTGGGTCAGCGCTTACATTCCGAATCCGACGCTCGAGCCGCGCGGCCTGTTCCTCGCGCTCGCCGAGGAGCTCGGCGTGCCTTTCGACGTCAATGCCGACCAGCATCGGCTGCTCAAGGGCATCACCAAGTGCCTGCTCGACCTCGCCCGCCTGCGCAAGCGCGTGGTGCTGTGCATGGACGAATGCCAGGCGATGCCGCTCGAGACGCTGGAAGCGGTCCGGCTGCTGACCAACCTGGAAACGGAAAAGCGCAAGCTGCTCCATGTGGTGCTGTTCGGTCAGCCCGAACTCGACCGCAGGCTGGCGGAGCGCTCGATCCGCCAGCTGCTGCAGCGGATCACCTTCCAGTACAGCCTGAACGGGCTCGCCGAGGACGAAGTCGGCGCCTACATCGCGCATCGCCTCGCGGTCGCCGGCTACGCCCGGGAATCGCTGTTCAGCGCCGGCGCCGTGTCCGCCCTGCATCGCGGCAGCAGGGGCGTGCCGCGATTGATCAACATCATTTCGCACAAGTCGCTGCTGCTCGTGTTCGGCGAGGGCGGCCAGCGCGTCGAGCGGCGGCACGTGGACGCTGCGGTGCAGGACACCCCGGCGGCTGCGGTCGCGCGAAGCTGGTGGCCGCGATTCAGATTCCCGCGCGTGGCGGACTGACCCCGGCTTTCCCATGAGCATCATCAACAAGATGTTGCAGGATCTCGACCGCCGCCAGGGCATGTCCGACGCGGACGCCACGATGGCGATGTCGCAGGTGCGCACGGTGGCGCCGGCGCGCAAGGATCGGGAGTGGTTCTGGCGAACGATCTCGGTGCTCATGATCGCGGCCGTCGGCTGGGTGGGATGGATTGCCTGGCAACTGCGGCCGCGCGATCCGGTCGCGACTGAGCAGGCGTTCAAGGCTTCGCAGGACGCGCAACGCAATCACGCCGCCGTCGTACCTGCGGCCCCGGAGCAGAAGCCGGCCGCTGAAAAGCCCGCGGCGGAAAAACCCGCCGCTGCCGAGCCCGAGAAACCGGCGCCGCCGGCTGTGGAGCCGCCAAAACTGGCACCGGTCGTCAATGCACCTGCCGGCGAGCAGCCGGCCAAGCCCGCGCCCAAGGAGCCAATGCAGCAGGCGGCCCCGTCGCCGGCTCGCCCGCCTGCTGCGCCGGCGAAGCCGGCCGTGACGAAGCTCGATCTCGATGTGCCCCCGGCGCGCATTCTGCCGATCCCGGCTCAGGCGCAGGGCTCTGTGCGGGTCGAGAAGCGCGACATCGTCGCGCGTACGCCCGAGGACCGTGCCGAAGCGGAATTCCGCCGTGGCGTGGCCCTGCTGAATCTAGGGCGCGCGGGCGAGGCGGAGGAAGCGTTTGGCGCGGCGCTCGCCGCCTATCCCGCGCACGAGGCCGCGCGCCAGGCGCTGGTCGCGATGGATCTCGAGCAACGCCGGATCGACGATGCGCGGCGCCTGCTGCAGGAAGGCGTCGCTCTGAGCCCGGGCAACGCGCGCTTCGCCTCCGTGCTGGCGCAGATCCACGCCGAACGGAAGGACTATCCGGCGGCGCTGGACGTTTTGAACGCCGTGAAGGCGCCCGGGCAGGACAGTCCGGAACTTCAGTCCCTGCGCGGGACGGTGCTCCAGAAGCTCGGACGCCATGCTGAGGCGGCGGACGCGTTCGAGGCTTCGCTGCGCAACCAGCCGCAGAACGGGGCGGGGTGGATGGGTCTTGGGATTTCGCTTGAAGCGCTGGGAAAGAAGGCTGAAGCTTCCGATGCATTCCGGCGCGCCGCGGCCACGGCAACGCTTAGTGCAGAAGCCCGTAGCTACGCCGAGCAGCGCTCGCGCCAGCTCCGGTAGCGGCTAGGCGGCTTCCGGGCTGATCTGCTCGAGCCGGTAGCCGTAGTTGTATACCGGCACCACGCGAAACCCGGTTTCCGAGCGAAGGTCGAGTTTTTTGCGCACCTGGCTGACGTGCGTGTCCACCGTGCGCGTCGCCAGATCCCCCGAGCGGCCCCAGACGGCCTCCTGCAGGTGGCCGCGCGACATCAACCGTCCCATGTTGCGGAACAGCACCACGGCGAGATCGAATTCCTTCGGCGTCAGCTCGACCTTGGAGCCGGCGCGGCGGATCTCGCTTCGCTGGGTATCGATCTCGAACGGCGGAAACGAAAGCTGCTTGTCGTCTTCGCGGGGGTACGCTCGCCGTAACAGCGCATGCACGCGCGCCAGCAGCTCGTTCTGCCTGGCCGGCTTGATCATGTAGTCGTCGGCGCCGCTTTCCAGCGCAAACACGATGTCCTGCTCGGAATCGCGGACCGTGACGAAAAGGATGGGAACGCGCCGCGACACGTTGTTGCGCAGCCACTGCAACACTTCGGTGCCAGAGACGTCGGGCACCTGCCAGTCGAGCAGGAACAGGTCGAAGCTTTCCCGCGTCGCGCGCATCATGGCTTCGCGCCCGGTCAGGTAGCCGTGCACGTCATGTCCGTCCTGCACCAGCCAGCGCTGCAGCAGCGCCAACTGGTCGGGATCGTCTTCGAGGATCGCTATCCGCACTTCCGGATGATAATGCCCAGCGGCCCCCGGAAGAAACGGGAACCAAACCGGGCGCTGCCCGGTCGCATGCTGTCCCAGCGTCGCAAAGGGCAATTTTGGCCCTCCGGGACCCCCGGAAATCTCCCTGTTGGCCTGGCGCCGCAGGCCATCTTCCCCCTGTAGCTTGCCCCCTGCCCCGGATATAGGACTGGATCTTGCCTAACTGACGGAAATAAGACATAATTTCAGGTTCCGCCGGAGGGGTGCCCGAGCGGCTAAAGGGGGCAGACTGTAAATCTGTTGGCCTTGCGCCTACGTTGGTTCGAATCCAACCCCCTCCACCGGCAAATTCGGGCGCACAGCGGACATAGAGAAATGGGTGAAGTGAAAAGAGGCGGGTGTAGCTCAATGGCAGAGCAGAAGCCTTCCAAGCTTACGACGAGGGTTCGATTCCCTTCACCCGCTCCAGGCTTGTATGCGCGATGCAGTACGGCTGTAGTTACGTGAATGGCCCATGTAGCTCAGTGGTAGAGCACTCCCTTGGTAAGGGAGAGGTCATGTGTTCGATCCACATCATGGGCACCAGAGTTTCAGACTTCATCAACCGATAGGCGTCCGCCATGGCAAAAGGCAAATTTGAGAGAACGAAACCTCACTTGAATGTGGGGACGATC
>CAZPNH010000075.1:0-7106 GCA_964587635.1 uncultured Bordetella sp. | reverse complement strand
TCGCGCGGCTCGCCGGCAAGGCGCCGGTGGCGATGGTGTTCAACGAGATGACCACCAAGATCGCGCTCGGCGCGGTGGTCGCGCACGCGCCCTCGGTGACCGGCTTCGACCAGGATCCGCTGCAGGTGATCGAAACCGGCGACTGGGTCAGGGTCGACGGCGACAAGGGCATCGTCGAGGTCACGAAAAAAGCCTGATTGGGCCGCTTCCCATCGGGCGGAACTTTCCCAGGTCATTACAATTCCGTTCTTTTGCCAGTCGAGGATGTCCATGTCGCAACGCACCGTCCCCCCGTTCCGCGCCGATCACGTCGGCAGTTTCCTGCGGCCGAAGTACCTGCTCGAGGCGCGCGAGAAGAAAGCCAAAGGTGAAATCGGCGCGGCCGACCTGCGCAAGATCGAGGACAAGGCGATTGCGGAAATCGTCAAATTCCAGGAAGACACCGGCCTGCAGGCCATCACCGACGGCGAGTTCCGCCGCACCTATTTCCACATCGACTTCCTCGAGCAGCTGGGCGGCGTCAAGACCGATATTCCCGTGATGATCAAACGGCCCGACGGCAGCGAGGAACTCGCGCCGCCCGTGATGCGCGTGATCGACAAGGTGCGCCACGTGAAAGATATCCAGCTGGCGGATTTCCAGTACCTGAAATCCTGCACCAAGCGCACGGCCAAGGTGACCATCCCGTCGCCGACGATGCTGCACTTCCGCGGCGGCCGCGCCGGCATCAGCAAGCAGCACTACCCGGAACTCGAGCCCGATTTCTACGAGGACGTCGCCAAGGCCTACGGCGACGAACTGCTATCGCTGTCGAAAGCCGGCTGCAACTACGTGCAGATGGACGATACCAACCTCGCTTACCTGTGCGACGACAAGATGCGCGAGGCCGCCAAGGCGCGCGGCGACGACCCGAACGAGCTGCCGCACCGCTACGCCAAGTTCATCAACCGGGTGGTTGCGAAGAAGCCGGCCGGCATGACGCTCGCGATGCACTTGTGCCGGGGCAATTTCCAGAGCACCTGGGCGGCGCAGGGCGGCTACGAGCCGGTGGCCGAGGCGCTGCTCTCTGAGATGAACATCGACGCCTACTTCCTCGAGTACGACGACAAGCGCTCGGGGGATTTCAAGCCGCTGCGCTTCCTGCCCAAGGGCAAGGTCGTGGTGCTGGGGCTGGTCACCACCAAGCTGGATGCGCTGGAGAAGAAGGATGACCTCAAGCGGCGCATCGACGAGGCGTCGAAGTTCGCTCCGCTCGACCAGCTCGCGCTGAGCCCGCAATGCGGTTTCTCCAGCACGGTCCACGGCAACAACATCGCGGTCGAAGCCCAGCGCACCAAGCTGCGCCTGGTGATCGAAACGGCCGAAGAGGTCTGGGGCAAAGCCTGAGCGGGCGGCGGGCCGAACGCATGTCCGCGCTGCAGCACATGTTCTGGGACGAGGCCTGCGCGGACGCGTTGTCCGACGCGCGCCTGCTCGCCGCGATGTCCCGTTTCGAGGGAGCGCTGGCGCTCGCGTCGGTCCCCGCCGGACTGGTGCCGGAGACTGCGGCCAAGACCATCGCCAAGGTAGCGGCGGGCGCGGAATTCGACATCGAAGCGCTTGCCTCGGCCGCGCGCCACTCGGGCACGCTGACGCTTCCCCTAGTCAAGCAGCTCACGGCAAAGGTCGCCGCCTCTTCCGAGGAAGCCGCGCGCTACGTGCATTTCGGCGCGACCAGCCAGGACGCGATGGATACCGGCGTGGTTCTTTGTCTCGGGCCCGCCACCGACCGCCTGCTCGCGCTGTCGAAACGCATGGGCGAGGCGGCTGCCTCGCTCGCGAAGCGCCATGCACGTACGCCTACGGTTTCACGCACGCTCCTCCAGCCCGCGGTCCCCGCGCCCTTCGGCTGGAAGGCCGCCGTCTGGCTATCCATGATCACCCATGCGCACGATGGCTTGCGCACCGCGGCGCGCGCTGCGAGCGTGCTGCAGCTCGGCGGCGCCGGCGGCACGCTTTCCGCCTACAGTGGCAAGGGCGACGCCATCGCGGACGCCATGGCCGCGCAGCTTGGCCTCAAGCGCGCTGTTGTCACCTGGCACAGCATGCGCGACGGTTTCGCGCGCTTGGGCGCCGAAGCCGCCATCCTTGCCGGTGCGGCGGGAAAGATCGCGCGCGATATTTCGCTGCTGATGCAGCCGGAGATCGGTGAAGCGTCGGAGCCGGGCGGCGCAGGCCGCGGCGGATCGTCTGCGATGCCGCACAAGCGCAATCCCGTGGGCTGCCTCGCCGCGCTGGAAGCCGCGCAGCGCGTCCCGGGTCTCGCCGCCACGCTGCTCGCGCAACTCACGCCGGAGCACGAGCGGGGCATCGGCCAATGGCAGGGCCAGTGGTTCACCCTGCGCGACCTCCTGTGCAGCGCGGGCGGCGCGCTTGCCGCCATGGCCGAAGTGCTGGAAGGCCTGGCGGTAGACGAACGGGCGATGCGTGCGAACCTGGACCGCAGCCGCGGCCTCGTTTTCTCCGAGAACGTGTCCCTGCACCTGTCGCGCACGCTCGGCAAGCAGGCCGCGCACGCGCTCACCGAGAAGCTGTGCGAGACCGCGGTGCGCGAAGGCAAAACGCTGTCGGAAGTCCTGCGCGCCGATCCGGCGTGCCAGTCCCTGGCCGCGGCGGAGCTCGATGCGCTTTTCGACCCGCAGAGCTGCTACGGCTCGGCGCCGGCGATGATCGAGCGCGCGCTCGCCGAGTGGTCGCAAACCATCAAGAGCTGAAGGAGTCCCATGCCATTCGTCCAGACTGACGGCGCGCGCCTGTACTGGCGCTGCGACGGCCCCGACAGCGCGCCGGCGCTGCTGCTCGCCAATTCCATCGGCACGGATCACGCACTCTGGGAACCGGTGATGCCGGTTCTGATGCGCGCTTTCCGCGTCGTCCGCTACGACGCGCGCGGCCACGGCGCGTCCGACGCACCAGCCGGCGAATACAGCATGGAGCGCCTGGGCCGCGATGCGCTCGCGGTCGCGGATGCCGCCGGTGCGAAGCGTTTTCACTACGCCGGGATTTCCCTGGGCGGCATGGTCGGGATGTGGCTGGGCGCGAACGCTGCCGAACGGATCGACCGGCTCGCGCTGTGCAACACCTCGGCGTATTCCGGCCCGGCGTCCTGGGCGGCGCGCATCGCCGCCGTGCGCTCGGGCGGCATGGCCGCGATCGCCGACATGGTGATGGCGCGGTTTTTCACTCCTGCCTACGTAAAGCAGGCCGACGCGCGCTTCGCCAGCGTTCGGCGGATGTTCCTGTCCATCGACGCGGGCGGCTACGTCGGCTGCGGCGCGGCGATCCGCGACATGGACCTGCGCGCCGGGCTGCCGCGCATCAAGGCCCCGACCCTCGTGGTCGCGGGCACCTTCGACCAGGCCACGCCGCCCGCAGAGGGACAGGCAATCGCGCAAGCGATCCCTGGCGCCCGCTACGCCGAGTTGCCCTGCGCGCATATCCCGACGCACGAAGCGGGGGCGGCGCTGGCCGACCTGCTGTGCGGCTTCTTCCTCGACGCCCAGGGAGGCAGCGAATCGGCGCGCTACGACCGCGGCCTCGCGCGCCGCAAGGAAGTGCTCGGCGTCGAATACGTGGAGGCGCGGCTCAAGAACCGGCACCCCTTCACCGACGAATTCCAGGCGCTGATCACGCGCTACGCCTGGGGCGAAATGTGGACGCGGCCCGTGTTCGACGACCGGACCCGCCGGCTGCTGGTGCTGGCCATGATGGTCGGACTGAAGAGCTGGGAGGAGTTCGAACTGCACGTGCGCGCGGGTTTCGAGCACGAACTGTCGCAAACTGAACTCAAGGAACTGCTGATGCTGGCGGCCATCTACTGCGGCGTGCCGGCGGCGAATTCCGCCTTCGCGCACGCGAAGAAAATTATTTCGCCTTGAACAGCGCCTTCACATCCTCGCCGATCGGCTGACCCTTGAGGGCCGTACCAGGGCCGTTTTCGTAGCGTCCCCAGACGCGCGTCTCGGAGCCCGTCGCGAGCGGCGTGCCGTCCACGCGCACCACGTCGTGCGCGATGACGAACGACTTTCCACCCCAGCGCGCGATGCGCGAGCGCACCTCGCAGCGGTCTTCCTGCTCGGCCGGGTGCTTGAATTCGCAGCCCGCCGCGACCAGCGGCATCGAGCGGTGCTCGGCGCGCATGCGCTTCGCGTGATAGCCGACCTGCGCGAACATGTTCCAGGCGGCCGCGTCGAACCAGAGGAAATAGGTGGGATAGAAGATGATGCCCGCCGGGTCGCATTCGCCCCAGCGCAGCTGCACCGGGTGAAGGAATACCGCCGATTTGAACTCTTTTTCCGCCACGCTGCCGGATAATATCAGCACGATGCGCACACAAGTCGGGATCATCGGCGCGGGACCCGCGGGGCTGCTGCTTGCACACCTGCTGCACCTGCGCGGCATCGAATCGGTGGTGCTGGAAACGCGCAGCCGCGAAGAGATCGAGGCGACGCTGCGCGCCGGCGTGCTCGAGCAGGGCACGGTCGACCTGCTGAATGAATCGGGCGTCGGCGAGCGCATGCGGCGCGAAGGCATGCCGCACGAAGGCATCATCCTGCGCTTCGGCGGACAGAGCCACCGCATCCACCTCTCCGAGCTCACCGGCGGCCGCTCCATTACGGTATACGCCCAGCACGAAGTGATCCGCGATCTGGTCAAGGCGAGGCTGGACGCGGGCGGCCAGATCCTGTTCGGCGTAAAGGACGTGAGCCTGCTCGATCTGGACACGCAGCTGCCGAAGCTCCGCTTCCACGACCAGCAAGGCGCGCTGCGCGAGATCGGCTGCGATTACATCGCCGGCTGCGACGGCTTCCACGGCGTTTCGCGGCCGTCGATTCCGTCGCGCATGCGCAAGGAGTACACGCGCGTCTATCCCTTCGGCTGGTTCGGCATACTGGTGGAAGCGCCGCCCGCGACCGAGGAGCTGATCTACGCCTATCACGAGCGCGGCTTCGCGCTGGTCAGCACGCGCTCGCCGCAGATCCAGCGCCTGTACCTGCAATGCAATCCCAGCGACGTAGCCGGCAACTGGCCCGACGCCCGCATCTGGGAAGAACTGCACGCGCGGCTGGTGGGCGGGGACGGCTGGCGGCTGACCGAGGGGCGCATCTTCCAGAAAGGCGTCATCGCCATGCGCAGCTTCGTGACCGAGCCGATGCGCTACGGGCGACTGTTCCTCGCCGGCGACGCCGCGCACATCGTGCCGCCGACCGGGGCCAAGGGCCTGAACCTCGCGATCGCGGATGTCCGGGTACTGGCGCAGGCACTGGCGGGTTTCTACGCCTCCGGACGCACGGATCTCCTCGAGCAATATTCCGATGCCGCGTTGCGCCGGGTGTGGCGTGCCGAGCATTTTTCCTGGTGGATGACTTCGATGCTGCACCATTTCCACGACGAGAGCCCGTTCCACCATCGCCTGCAGCTGTCGCAACTGCAATACGTGACCGGGTCGCGCGCGGCGGCGACCATGCTCGCGGAAAATTATGTCGGCCTGCCGTTCGACAAAGGCTGAGCATGGCTGAATCCGGCAATTGGGCATTCCCCGCGTCGCTGCAGCCCAGCCCCGACGAGGCCAGGTTCGACCTCGCGTCGGCGCTCGATTCGGTGGTGCTGCTGCGCGCCACGATCCCGGAAGACGCCTTTACCGCCTCCATTCTGGGGACCGAGCGCGCCGGCAACGGCGTGGTAATCCGCGACGACGGCCTGATCCTGACGATCGGCTACCTCATTACCGAAGCCGAGGCGATCTGGCTCACCACCAACCGCGGCACCGTGGTGCAGGGGCATGCACTTGCCTACGATCAGGGCACCGGCTTCGGCCTGGTGCTTCCGCTCGGGCCGCTCGGCGTGCGGCCCCTGGAGCGCGGGCTGCCCGGGACCGTGGATGCCGGCGCCAAAGTCATCGTCATCGGCCAGGGCGGCAGCGCTCACTCGCTGAAAGCCAAAATCATCGCCAAGCGCGAATTCGCCGGCTATTGGGAATACGTGCTCGACGAAGCCCTGTTCACCGCGCCGGCGCATCCGCAATGGGGTGGCGCAGCGCTGGTGGGCGAAGACGGCAGGCTGCTCGGCGTCGGCTCCCTGCTGGTACAGGAAGCGGTCGGCGGCAAGGCGGTGGACGGCAACATGTTCGTGCCGATCGACCTGCTAGCGCCAATCCTGGATGGCATGCTCGCGACCGGCCGGCCCGCGCGTCCACCGCGCGCCTGGCTCGGCATCTATGCCACCGAAATGGACGGCCACGTGGTGATCGGCGGGCTCGCGCCCGGCGGACCGGCGGAGCGCGCCGGCGTGCAGCTCGGCGACCTGGTGCTGGAAGCGGGCGGCGAAAAAGTCAGCGGCCTCGCGGCAATGTTCCGGCGGATATGGAGCGCCGGACCCGCCGGCAGCGAGGTGGCTCTCACGCTGTCGCGCCGCGGCACTGCCTCGACGGTCCGGATCCGCTCGGCCGACCGCGGCGACTTCCTGAAAAAGCCCCGCCTGCACTGATGGTAGAATGACTTCCGCGCCGATTTGAAGTTCAGCTTGCGGGCGCCGAACCGCCGAAGGGCGGGGAAAAACAAGTACCGCTAAAGAGACGCGCCCCGAATACATCCCATACGGCCCGTTTCCGCGAAAGCTGAACGGGCGTTTTTGTTTTCGGGGCCTGATGAACGATCGCTTTTCCCTGCTGCAGTCGCTGCTCGCCGAAAGGATCCTGGTCCTCGACGGCGCCATGGGCACGATGATCCAGCGCGAGCGGCTCACCGAGGACCAGTTCCGCGGCGAGCGCTTCCGCAGCTGGGGACGCGACCTGCGCGGCAACAACGACCTGCTCGCGCTGACGCAGCCGGCGCTGATCCGGCGCATCCATTCGGACTACCTTGCCGCGGGCGCCGACGTCATCGAAACCAATACCTTCAATTCCACCGCGGTGTCGCTGGGCGACTACGGCATGGAAGAACTCGCCTACGAACTCAACCTCGCCGCCGCGCGCCTGGCGAAGGACGCGGCGGACGAATGGCAGAAGCGCGATCGGTCCCGCCCGCGCTTCGTGGCCGGCGCGCTCGGGCCCACCACCAAGACCGCCT
>CAZPNH010000074.1:0-7168 GCA_964587635.1 uncultured Bordetella sp. | reverse complement strand
GCTTCCTTCCGGACCTGACCAGGTTCACCAGGCTGCAATGCGGGGGGGCCCGCCGGCAGCATTGTAACCGGATGCGGCGCCCTACGGGCGCGGCGGCAGCAGCAGGCTCACGTGCGCGGCCGCGATCTTCCAGCCCTCCTCCGTGCGGATCCAGGCATGGCTCTGCCGCCCCGTCACCGTCGCGCCCTTTCGCTGGAATTCCACATTCGCGGTGCCGAAGTCGCGGCCGTAGGTCGTGATCACGGTTTTCAGCAGGTCGCGCGTCAGGTCCATCGGGTTCCGGTTCGCGCGGAACGCGGCGATGGCCTCGTAGCCATACAGGTTTTCCGCCACGCCGAAGCGCAGCGTGTGCGCGCTCTTCCAGAACATCGCGTCCAGCGCGGCGACGTCGTTGCCGACCAGCGCGCGCTCGTAGCGATGGAATGCCTCGGTTACTTCGGCGAGCACTTCCGGGATATTGATATCGAGCATGGCTACCTCACCCTGCCGATCACGCCTTCGGCATACCAGTCGAATTTGCCCATGTCGGCGCCGGTCATGGCCTCGCCGGCACGCAAGGCAAGAGTCCCGTCATTGGCCTTGACCGGACCGACGAAGGGCGTGAAGCCGCCGGCCACCTTGGCCGCCGCGGCATCGACGGCATCGCGCACGTTCTGCGGCACGGCTGCGCCGTAGGGCGCGACCACCATCATCTTCTCGGCCAGGCCGTAGCGCACCATCGTTCCCTTGAATGTGCCGGCGATGACCTGCTTCGCCGTATCCGTCATGTACGGCCCCCAGTTGAAGCCCAGGCCGGTGACCCAGCCTTTGGGGGCGAGCTGGCGCGCCTCGATGGACTGGAATCCGATGGACATGACTCCGCGGTTCTCGGCGATCTGGATGATGGTGGCGGGCGAATCCACGTGCATGGTCAGTATGTCGGCGCCCTGGTCGATGAGCGCATTGGCGGCGGCCGCCTCCTTCACCTTGTCCGACCAGCCGCCGGTGACCACCACCCGCGTCACGAATTTCGGGTTCACCGAGCGCGCGCCGAGCTGGAAGGCGTCGACGTTGCCGATGACGTAGCCGATGGGAACGCCGACGACGAAGCCGGCCTTGCCCGCCTTGGACATGAGTCCCGCCGCAACCCCCGATACGTACCAGGCGGTCTGCGTCGCCCCGAAGAAGGTGCCGAAGTTGGGGCGGATCATCCAGCCGCCGGCGTGCACGAACGTCACCTCCGGGTGCGAGCGGGAGAGGTTGTTGGCAAATTCCTGGTGGCCGAAGCTGGTCGCCATGATCAGCTTCGCGCCCTGCGCGATCATGGCGCCCATGACGCGGTCGGACTCCGCGGTCTCCGGGACGTTCTCGGCTTCCAGCACTTTCAGGCCGGGGACGTTCTTTTTCATTTCCTCCACGCCGTCCTTCATGGCGCGGTTGTAGCCGTAGTCGTTGGCGGTACCGACGTAGATGACGCCCACGATGAGCGCGGGCTTGTCCTGTGCCAGCGCCGGCAGCGAAAAAAACGCAAAAACGCAAAGCAAGACTCGCATGACGGTGTTCATAGGAAGCTCCTTTCCATCGGTTTCAGACAGGTCATTTCTTATTCCACTCCGGTGTACGGCCGCCCCAGCGCGGCGGGAGCGGCCTGCCGGCCGGCGCGGCCCGTGAGCGGCAGCGCGGCCAGGGTCAGCACGTAGGGCAGCATGTTCATGAGAAACGGGGACACATCCATTCCCTGCGCCTGCAATTGGAGCTGCAGCGCTTCGGCGCCGCCGAACACCAGCGCTCCCGCCACCGCTGCCCAGGGATTCCAGCGCGCGAACATCACCAGCGCGATGGCGATGAAGCCCCGGCCGCCGGTCATCCATTCGGCCCAGGTGAAGGCGACGGCAAGCGCGATATGCGCGCCGGCGAGGCCGGAGCAGGCGCCGCCGATCAGGATCGCCTGGTATTGCAGCCGCCTGCGGTTGCACCCGGCCGCGAATGCCGCCGCGGGGTTTTCGCCCACCGCCCGCAGGCGCAGGCCCCAGCGCGTCGCCGACAGCGCCCACCACGCGAGCGCGGTCGCGGGCAGCGCAAGCAACACGAGCGCGTCCACGCTGAGCGCGGCGGCGCCTTGCCCGACCGGCATGCGCAGGGACACCGAAGGCAGGCCGTGGATGACGGCGCCAACGTAGGGCTTGCCGACCAGGGCGCTGACGCCCAGGCCGAGGAACAACAGGCTCAGGCCCGATGCGAGCTGGTTCGCGCCGCAGTCGACCACGGCATAGGCGAACACGACGCTGATCGCCGCGCCCGCGAGCACGGCGGCCAGCAAGCCCCAGTACGCATTGCCGGTCACGGCGGTCGCCGCGCAGCCGCAGGCCGCGCCGACCAGCATCACGCCCTCGAGTCCGAGGTTGATGACGCCGGCGCGCTCGGCGACGATTTCACCGAGCGTGGCGTACAGCAGTGACGTGCCCGCAGCCACCGAGGCCGCCAGCGTCGCGACGATGAGAGCGGCGATCACCGGCCGGCTCCGGCGCGCCTGCCGCCGCACAGCACGCTGAACAGGATCGCCGCCATCAGGATGTTCACCACGGCGAAGGGCACGCCCTGGGTGATCTGCAGCACGTCGCCGACGGAACTGATGAAGGCGAACAGGAAGGCCATGGCGAGGGTCTTGAGCGCGCTCGGACCCGCCAGCCAGGCCACGAGGAAACCCATGTAGCCGTAGCCGGGGGAGATTTCAGCGACGAGGCGCCCCTGGATGGCGCTCACCTCGGCCATGCCCGCGAGGCCGGCAACGCCGCCGCCGACCGCCATGCAGGCCACGATGTAGGCGCGCACCGGCAGCCCCAGGTGCTGCGAAGCCAGCGCGTTGCCGCCGATGGCGCGCATTTCCAGTCCCCAGCGGGTGCGATGGAGCACGTACGCGAACAGCGCGAGGCATGCCACTGCGATGAGCAGGCCGGCGTGCAGCCGCGTGCCGGGCAGCACCGGGAGCCGCGCCGCCTCCGCCAGCGGCGGAGACTGCGGGTAGGACAGGCTGTCGGCGCTGCGCCAGGGACCGAAGATCATGTAGCCGACGGCCAGCGGCGCGATGTAGTTGAGCAGCAGCGTCGTGATCGCTTCGTTCGCCACTCCCTTGATGCGCATGATCGCGGGAATAAGCGCCCACGCGGCGCCTCCGAGGAATCCCGCGGCCATGGTCGCCGGCAGCAGCAGCCACGACGGAGTGTTCGCGAGGGAGAGCGCCGCGCCGGTGGCGAACAGCGCGCCCATGTAGATCTGGCCTTCGCCGCCGACGTTGAACAGGCCGATGCGCGCCGGGATGGACACGGCGAGCGCCGCCATCACCAGCGGACTCATGCGCACGAACAGTTCGGTGAAACCCTGCAGGCTGCCGAGGACGAACAGGGTGGTGTCCGCGTAGGCCTGCAGCGGATGCTTGCCCGCCACCAGCAGCACGAGGCCGAAAGCGACGAAGCCGATGAGCCCCTTCAGGAAAATCCCCTCAGTGCGCATGCCGCGTCTCCGCCGCATCCCCGGTCGCGCCGATCATGGCGGCGCCCACCGCCTCGGGTGCGTATTCATCCGGTTCAAACGCTCCCGCGATCCTGCCCCGGCGCAGCACGACGAGCCGGTCGCTCAGTTCGAACAGCTCGTCGAGGTCTTCGGACACCAGCAGCACCGCGGCCCCTTCCGCGGCGCGCGCGCAAAGCGTGTCGCGCACCGCCCGCGCGCTGTGCACGTCGAGTCCCCGCGTGGGGTACAGGGCGACGATGAGGCGCGGGCGATGGGCGAGTTCCCGCGCCATCACCACGCGCTGTACATTGCCGCCGGACAGGGTGCGTACGCCTGCCTGCAGCGGCGGGCACGGAAAATCGAAGCGCGCGAACGCCGATTCTGCGTCGGCGCGCACGCGCGGCCAATCGACGCCCAGGCCGTGCCGGTAGCGACGCTCGCCGAGGGCAAAATTCTCCACCACGCTCAGGTCTCCCACGCAGGCGATTTCCAGCGGATTTTCCGGGACGAAGGCGACGCCGGATTGCCGGACCCGCGCGATGGACCACTGCCCGGCATCCTGCTCCCAGAGGAACTTGGCGCCGCGCCGCGGTTGCGTCGTCCCGACGACGAGCGCGCCGAGCTCGCGCTGGCCGCTGCCGGCGATTCCGGCCATGCCGAGGATTTCCCCCGCGCGCACGCGCAGGGAAACATCGTCCAGGGCAACGGCATGGGCTTCGCCGGCGGTGGATACGCCGCGCAGTTCGAGCGCATTCGCCCCGAAGGAGCGGGCCGTCCTGCGCGTCGTTTGCCACGGACTGCGGTCTTCGAACATCAGCGCCAGCAGCGCGGCCTCGGTCGCCATCGGGCGTTCGAGCACGCCCGCGATGCGCCCTTTGCGCATCACGCTGATGCGGTCGGCTGCCGCCAGCACCTCGTCGAGCTTGTGCGTGATGAGAACGATGCCGTATCCGCGCGAACGCAATTCGGCGAGCGTCGCGAACAGCCCCGCCCGTTCCTGCGGCGCCAGCACCTTGGTCGGCTCGTCGAGGATGAGCACGCGCGCGCCCGCGAGCACCTGCTTGAGGATTTCGATTTTCTGCTGCTCGCCCACCGACAGCGCCCCCGCCGGGACCTTGAGATCCATGCGCATGCCGAGCGACGCCGCCGCCCCGGCGATCTGCTTCTCCAGCGCGCGCCGGTCGAGGATGCGCGGCAGGTTTTGCATGAACAGGACGATGTTCTCGAATACGCTGAGCGCGGGAATCAGGGTGAAATCCTGGAACACCATGCCGATGCCCAGCGCGCGGGCCTCGGCGGGCGTGCGCATGCGCGCAGGCTGGCCGCCAACCCGGATTTCGCCAGCATCGGGCTGGTAGTAGCCGTAGATGATCTTCGACAGGGTGCTCTTGCCGGCCCCGTTTTCGCCGAGCAGCCCATGCACTTCGCCGGTGCGCACCTCGAACACCTCGACGTCGTTGGCGGTCAGGCTGCCGAAACGCTTGACGATGCCCCTCGCGCTGAGCAGGGGCGCGGGGTATGGAAATTGCTTTTGCATATCAAGGGTCACCGGGCGATACTGCCATTCGGCCGGCCGCCAGGGAAATGAATAGGTGATATGAGCGCCATACCCGAACGGAATCTTCGCGCCGTCGACCTCAATCTGCTGGTCGTTTTCGACGCGCTCATGAGCGAGCGGAACGTCACGCGCGTGGCGGAACGGCACGGGCTGAGCCAGCCGGCGGTCAGCAAGGCGCTGGGCCGCCTGCGCACCATCTTCGACGACCCGCTTTTCGTCCGGCACGACCGCGCCATGGAGCCGACGCAGCGCGCGATGGCCCTCGCCGGCCCCATCCACGCCGCGCTGCGCGACATCTCCCGCACGCTGACGAGCGCCCCGTTCGATCCGTCGGCAGCCGAAGGGCAGATCCGCATCGCGAGCATCGACGTGTACCACACGCCGCTGGTCGCCGAACTCGTGCGCCGCGTGCGCGCGCAAGCGCCCGGCCTGGACCTGCATGTGCATGCGCTGGACAGCGCCAGCGTGCGCGAACAGCTGGCCGCCGGGGTGGTGTCCCTCGCGTTCTCGCCGATCGACGCCCACACGGTGGGTTTTCATTCCCTGCCCCTTTGGACCGACCGCCTCGTGACGCTCACAAGCAGGAACAGCGGCCTGAAACAGCTGTCGCTGCAGGCGTTCGCGTCCCTCGCCCACGTGGTGGACGCAGGCCATGTGCACATCAACGAAGACGGAACCGCGTCGAGCGTCGTCGACGCCCTGCTCGGCGCCCGGGGCCTGAAGCGGCGCATCGCGCTGGTCCTGCCGACGGCCTCCGGATTGCCTCACATGGTCGCCGCCACGGACCTCATCGCGACCTTGCCGCAGAGAATCGCCAGCGGCCTGGGCGCGCTCGACGGCATCAACCAGATCGCCTGCCCGCTGGAAGTCCAGGTCACGCCGCACATGATCTGGCATGCGCGCAGCCACGGAAATCCCCTGCTGGTCTGGCTGCGCCAGCTCGTCGCTGAAATCGCGGGGTCGGTGGCGGAGAGAGTGGGATTCGAACCCACGGTACGTGATTAGCGTACACACGCTTTCCAAGCGTGCGCCTTAAGCCGCTCGGCCATCTCTCCGGCAGGCGCAATTCTACTGCACCCCCAAAAACAAAGGCCCGCCGGAGCGGGCCTTTGGGTGCAGCCAGGATTTCCGGCTAGGTGTGCTCGTAGGTCCGGATGTCGCGTTCCCTGGTCTCGCTCAGGAACAGCGTGCCGATGACCAGCGTCATCAGCGCCACCACGATCGGATACCAGAGCCCGTAGTAGATGTCCCCGGTCGCCGCGACCATCGCCGTGGCGGTCAGCGGCAGCATGCCGCCGAACCAGCCGTTGCCGATGTGATAGGGCAGCGACATCGAGGTATAGCGGATCTTGGTCGGGAACAGCTCGACCAGGAAGGCCGCGATCGGCCCGTACACCATGGTCACGTAGATCACCATGATGAACAGCACCACCTCGGCCATCACCCAGTTGACCCTCGACTTGTCCGGTGCCGCGGCATAGCCCGCCTGCTTGAGCGCCGCCCCGGTCTTGGCGTTGTCGGCGCCTTCGATTTTGACCGCGGTCGCGCCATCGCCGATCGTGGTTACGACCGGCGAACCGGCCGCGCCATCGACCGACTTGAACGACAGGCCCGACTTGGTCAGGAAATCCTTCGTCTTGTCGCAGTCGGAGAACTTGCTCCACGGCCCGACGAAGAGGTGGAACTGGCAGGTCGCCGGATCGGCCGAGACCGTGATCGGGTTCTTCTGCGAGAACTCCTCGAGCGCCGGATTGACGTAGTGCGTCAGCGCGCCGAACAGCGGGAAGTACGTCACCGCGGCGATCAGGCAGCCGGCCATGATGATTTTCAGCCGGCCGATCTTGTCCGACAGCCAGCCGAACACCAGGAAAAACGGCGTGCCGAGCAGCAGCGACAAGCCGATCAGCGTGTAGGCCGACGCGTAGTCGAGCTTCAGCGTGATGGTCAGGAAGAACAGGGCGTAGAACTGCCCCGTGTACCAGACCACGCCCTGGCCCGCGGTGGCGCCGAACAGCGCCAGGAACACGTACTTGTTGTTCGGATACTTGAGGAAGCTGTCGGTCAGCGGCTGCGTCGAGCCCTTGCCCTGCGGCCCGACCATGATCCCCTTGGGCTTCAGTT
>CAZPNH010000073.1:0-7171 GCA_964587635.1 uncultured Bordetella sp. | reverse complement strand
GTCAAAAGCACGGCCGCCACGTCGCGCTGGCGCTGAAAATCGCCCCCGACCTCGAGGATGACGCCATCCGCTCCATCGCCAATATCGCGCGCCGCGAACGCATCGACGGTATCGTCGCCACCAACACGACCATAGCGCGCGACGCCGTGCGGGGACTGCCTTTCGCGGCCGAACAGGGCGGCCTCTCGGGCGCCCCGTTGCGCGAGCGCGCTACGCACGTGGTAAGGGTCCTGGCGCAGACGCTGGACGGTGCGATTCCGATCATCGGCGTCGGCGGGATCTTTTCCGGCGCGGATGCCGTGGAAAAACTCGATGCCGGCGCCTCGCTGGTGCAGATCTACAGCGGCCTGATCTACCGCGGACCCGGACTGGTCACAGAATGCATAGAAGCGATTCGCGATGCTCATAGGCCTGCCTCGCGAAATCAAGGACGGTGAGTTCCGCGCCGCGCTGACGCCCGCGGGCGTCGGCGAGCTGGTCCGGGCGGGTCACGAGGTGATCGTGGAGCCCGGACTGGGCCTGGGCGCCGGATTTTCCGATGAAGAATTCCTGGCAGCCAAGGCAAGGCAGGGAAATCCCTGGGACTGCGAGCTCGTCGTCAAGGTCAAGGAGCTGCAGGAACCGGAGTACCGCCTGCCGCGCCCGGGGCAGACCGTCTTCAGCTTCCAGCACTTCGGCCCCGCGCCCGCGCTGCTGGAGGCGGCGCTGGCGAGCGGCGCCACCTTCATCGCCTTCGAAACCGTCGGCCAGGACGGCGGCCTGCCCATCCTCGCGCCCATGTCCGCGATCGCGGGCCGGCTCGCGGTACAGGTGGGCGCCTGGTGCCTGCAGAAGCAGAATGGCGGCAGCGGCGTGCTGCTGTCCGGCGCCGCCGGCGTACCGCCGGGCAATGTCGTGATTCTCGGCGCCGGGAATGTCGGCTCCAACGCCCTCGCTGTCGCGCGTGGCATGGGAGCAGCGGTCACCGTGTTTGCAAAAACGGATGGAAGGTTTGTTTCCCTTCGTTCGGCCTTTCCTGGAGCGGTCTTTAAAACGCAAGGCATGCAAGAACATATCCATTCCGCCGATCTCGTCATCGGCGGGGTCCTCACGCCGGGGCAGATGTCGCCCAAGCTCATCACGCGCGCGATGCTGCGCAGCATGCGCCCCGGCTCGGCCCTGGTGGACGTCGGTATCGACCAGGGCGGCATCGCCGAGACGTCGCGCGCGACCAGCCACAGCGAGCCGATTTATGCAGAGGAAGGCGTGGTGCACTATTGCGTGCCCAACATGCCTGCCGCTGCTGCCCGTACCGCAAGCCTCGCGCTGGAACGCGCCGTGCTGCCATTCCTGAAGGTTCTTGCAGTTGAAGAAATGAATCCGGAAATAAAAACCGGCATCCAGGTCCGCGCCGGAAAAATCACCCACGAATTCCTCGCGCGCGACACCGGGCGCGCGCTTCATCCGCTATGAAACGGACCGCGGTCGCGCTGGTGGACGAGGCCCGCTGCATCGGCTGCACGCGCTGCATCGACGTCTGCCCGGTGGACGCGATCTCCGGCGCGCAGGGGATGATGCACGCCGTGATTTCCGCCTGGTGCACCGGCTGCGAGCTGTGCCTGCCGCCCTGCCCGGTCGATTGCATCGACATGGTCCCCGCGGCCGCACGCTGGACCGAAGCCGATGCGCAGGGCGCCAAGCAGCGCGCCGCCGCCCGGAAAAGAAGATTGTCCGCGGGGACGCTGCCAGCTGCGGCGGTCGACCGCAAAGCCGTCATCGCCGCCGCACTGAAGCGCAAGGCGCGAGCATGAATCCCGCAAAACGGCGCGAGATATTCGAGCGCTTCCGCGCCGCCACCCCGGATCCGAAAACCGAGCTCGTCTACCGCACGCCGTTCGAGTTGCTGGTTTCGGTGGTGCTATCCGCGCAGGCGACGGATAAATCGGTAAACACAGCGACTGCAAAACTGTATTTGGAATTCAATACGCCCGCGAAACTCGTAAAGCTCGGCGCGGCGGGCCTCGAAGAATTCATACGCACCATCGGCCTATACCGTACCAAGGCGAAAAACGTCGTCGCGCTGTCGGCCCTCCTTCTGGAAAAGCATGGCGGCGAAGTGCCGCGTACCCGCGAAGCGCTGGAGAGCCTGCCCGGCGTCGGCCGCAAGACCGCCAATGTCGTGCTCAACGTCGCTTTCGGAGAGCCGACCATGGCGGTGGACACGCACATCTTCCGCGTCGCCAACCGCACCGGCATCGCGCCCGGCAAGGACCCGCTCGAGGTAGAGCAGAAGCTGCTGAAGTTCATCCCCCCGGAATTCATGCAGCACGCGCACCACTGGCTGATCCTGCACGGGCGCTACACCTGCCTGGCCCGCAAGCCAAAGTGTCCCGAATGCTTGATAAAAGATTTGTGTAGCTATAAAAATAAAACAAAACCTTAAAAACCATGTTTGATCCATCCCGCGACCAGGTCCGGGCGTTTTTCTTCGACACCTGGCGCAAATACCGCGCCGGCCAGCCGCTCGCGGGCCTGGAAAGCCTCGTGCTGGAAATCGCGCTGCTGCACCCGGAGTACCACGACCTGCTCGGCCGGCCGGAGCGCTACAGCGACAGGGACTACACCAGCGAGTCGAATCCCTTCCTGCACATGAGCCTGCACCTGGCGCTGGAGGAGCAGTTGTCCATCGACCAGCCGCCGGGCATCGCGCAGCGCTTCGCCGCCCTGCTCGCCCGCGCGGGCGGGCGCCACGATGCGCTGCACGAGGCGATCGAGTGCCTGGCCGAGATGGTCTGGCGCGCCCAGAAAGACAAAGCCCCGCCGGACGCGGGGCTTTACCTGGACTGCCTGGAAAAAAGAACGCGTTAGCGCGATCGGGTTAACGCTGAAAATGAAGAGTGGACTGCTGGATGGAGAGCCAGGCAGCGACGTCTTCCATCTCCTGCTTGCTCAATTGCGCGGCGAAGGCCTTCATGACGGGGTTGCTGCGCTTGCCCGACTTGTAGTCCGACAGCGCCTTCACCAGGTAGTCGGGATACTGCCCGGCGAGGATGGGCTGGTCGGGCGCGGACGGCTTGTTGCCTTCGGCGCCGTGGCAGGCGGCGCAGACCTGCGCGGCCTTCTCCTTGCCCTTCTCCGGGTTGCCGCCCGCCCAGGCGGCGCCTGCGAGGGTGAACGACAGCAGCAGGACGAAAAGAGGTCTCATTTTGCGTGGCTCTGCGAATAGTAGGCGGCGATGTCCGCGATGTCCTGGTCCGAAAGGCTGCGCGCGTTGCCGAGCATCGACGGATGGCTGCGCTGCCCCGCCTTGTAGGCGTGCAGCGCGGACACGATGTAGCCTTCCTGCTGCCCGCCGAGCTTCGGCACGCGATAGGTCGTCGGATACACGGTCCGGTAGCCCGCGATGCCGTGGCAGCCCTCGCAGATGGCGATTTTCTTGTGCGCCTCTTTGGGGTCGCCCGTCAGTGCGGGCTGCTGGGCGAGCACCGGGGCCGCGAGGCCCAGCAGGATCGCCGTCGCGAGAGTTCTACGCTGGAGGTGAAGGTTTCGCATTCGCCTGTCGGAAGAGTCGGAGGGACCGGGCGATTATAATGCGATTTTGGCAAGGGATTCCCGATGCGCTTTTCCGGCTCCGAAGATTACGTCGCCACCGAGGACCTGACCCTCGCGGTCAACGCCGCGATCACGCTGCAGCGGCCCCTGCTGGTCAAGGGCGAGCCGGGCACCGGCAAAACCATGCTCGCGGTCCAGGTGGCGAAATCGCTGGGCGTCCCCCTGCTGGAATGGCACATCAAGTCCACCACCAAGGCGCAGCAGGGCCTGTACGAGTACGACGCGGTCAGCCGGCTGCGCGACTCGCAGCTGGGCGACAAGCGGGTGCAGGACATCAACAACTACATCGTCAAGGGCATGCTCTGGCAGGCCTTCTCGCTGGACAAGCCCTGCGTGCTGCTGATCGACGAGGTGGACAAGGCCGACATCGAATTCCCCAACGACCTGCTGCGCGAACTGGACCGCATGGAGTTCTACGTCTACGAGACGCGCGAGCTGGTCAAGGCGAAGCAGCGCCCGATCGTGTTCATCACCTCGAACAACGAGAAGGAGCTGCCCGACGCCTTCCTGCGGCGCTGCTTCTTCCACTACATCCGCTTCCCCGACAAGGAAACGATGGAGAAAATCGTCGCCGTGCACTTCCCGGGCCTCAAGAAGTCGCTGCTCAAGGAGGCGATGGAAGTGTTCTTCGAGGTGCGCGAGGTGCCGGGCCTGAAGAAGAAGCCCTCCACGTCGGAGCTGCTCGACTGGCTCAAGCTGCTGCTCGCCGAGGACATCCCGGTGGACGCGCTGCGCTCCAAGGACCGTAAGACCATCATCCCGCCGCTGCACGGCGCGCTGCTCAAGAACGAGCAGGACGTGCATCTCTTCGAGCGGCTGGTGTTCATGACGCGCGCCAAGGGGGCCTGACCCGGTGCTGATCGACTTCTTCCTCAAGCTGAAGTCGCACAAGCTGCCGGTCTCCATCAAGGAGTACCTGACGCTGCTGGAAGCGATGGAAAAAGGCGTGATCGGCCCGTCCATCGACGACTTCTACTACCTCTCGCGCACCGCGCTGGTGAAGGACGAGGCCAATTTCGACAAGTTCGACCGCGCGTTCGCCGAGTTCTGGGACGGCGTGGACGCCATTCCCGGCATCGACGCGCAGATCCCGCTCGAATGGCTGCTGAAGCAGGTCGAGCTCACGCTGAGCGAGGAAGAGAAAAAGCAGATCGCGGCGATGGGCGGCTGGGAAAAGCTCATGGAGACGCTGAAGCAGCGCCTCGAAGAACAGAAAGGCCGCCACCAGGGCGGCTCGAAATGGATCGGCACCGGCGGTACCTCGCCCTTCGGCGCCTACGGCTACAACCCGGAAGGCATCCGCATCGGCCAGGACAAGAGCCGCAACCGCAGCGCCGTGAAAGTGTGGGACCAGCGCGAATACCGCAACCTCGACGACACGGTGGAACTGGGCACGCGCAACATCAAGGTCGCGCTGCGGCGCCTGCGGAAGTTCGCCCGCGAAGGCGCCCCCGAAGAGTTCGACATGGAAGGCACGATCAGCAGCACCGCGAAAAAGGCCTACCTCGACATCCACATGCGGCCCGAGCGCCGCAACACCATCAAGGTGCTGATGCTGATGGACATCGGCGGCACCATGGATGACCACATCAAGCTGGCGGAGGAGTTGTTCTCCGCCTCCAAGACCGAGTTCAAGCACCTCGAGTTCTTCTACTTCCACAACTGCCTCTACGATTTCGTGTGGAAGGACAACCGCCGCCGACACTCCGAGCGCACCCGCACCTGGGACCTGCTGCACAAGTACGGCCACGATTACAAGGTGATCTTCGTCGGCGACGCCACCATGAGCCCCTACGAAATCCTGCAGGCGGGCGGCTCGGTCGAATACTTCAACGAGGAAGCGGGCGCCGTATGGGTGAAGCGGGTGACGGAAATCTACAACCGCTGCGTCTGGCTCAACCCCGAGCCCGAGGAAGTCTGGCCCTACCGCCAGTCCATCCAGATCATGAAAGAGCTCATGAACAACCGCATGTACCCGACCACCATCGGCGGCCTCGAGCAGGCCATGAAGGCGCTCGCCAAGTAGCGCGCGCTACTTCCTGCGGAAAACGATGGCCTGCTGCCACGGCAGGCCGCCCACTGTCCTGACCCACTCCAGCGGCTGAAGCGCCGCTTCGCTGCGCAGCTGGGCCTCGGTCATGGTATGCAGGGGCTTGATCGGCACCGCCGGATCGTTGCCTCGGTACTCCACGAACACCAGCCGGCCGCCGGGCTTGAGCGCCCGCGCGATCGCGCCGAGCATCTCGTACGGATATTCGAGCTCGTGGTAAACGTCCACCATGAGCACCAGGTCGAGCTTACCCGCGGGCAGGCGCGGATCGGCCGCAGTACCCAGCACCGGCTTCACGTTGGCGGCGCCCCGCTGCGCCATCTGGCGCCGCAGGAGAGCGATCATTTCGGGCTGGACGTCGACCGCATACACCGTGCCGCCCGGCCCCACCTTCTCCCCCATGCGCCACGAGTAGTAGCCGCTGCCCGCGCCGATGTCGGCGACCGTCATGCCGGGCTGCAGCTCGAGCGCGGCGAGCACCAGGTCCGGGCGCTCTTCCTGCATGCGCTCGGGGCGCTCCAGCCACGCTGCACCGTGATAGCCCATCACCTGCGCTATTTCGCGGCCCATATAGGCCTTGCCGATGCCGTCGGCGCTTGCCGGAACCGCCGTGTAGCGGGCGCCGGCGTCCTCCGCCAGCGCAGCCGGCAGGGCGAGCGACAGCGCGATCGCCAGAAAAAACTTCCTCACGTTCCGCTCTTCAGCTTGACCGCTGTGAACACTGAATGAGAGCCTTGCCGGTATGAAAGCCAAAGTCTACGGCATCAGGAACTGCGACACGATGAAGAAAGCGTTCGCGTGGCTGGAAGCGCGCGGCATCGCGTACGAGTTCCACGACTACAAGAAAGACGGCGTGCCGCCGGGCAAGCTGAAGGACTGGGCCGGGCGCGCGGGCTGGGAAAAACTGGCGAATACGCGCGGACCCACGTGGCGCAAAATTCCGGAAACGCAGCGCGACAGGCTGACCGAAGCGCGCGTCCTCGCCCTGCTGCAGGAACATTCGAGCGCGATCAAGCGGCCCGTCGTGGAAGCGGGCGCAAAACTGCTGGTCGGTTTCGATCCCGGCGAATTCGCCGCGGTCCTCAAATGAACGCGCTCCTGCAGTTTTCCAGGGGGGTCGATTGGATCAACGAGAAAGTCGGCCTCATCGCCAACTGGCTGGTACTGATCTCCTGCGTCATCAGCGCGGGCAACGCGATCCTGCGCTACAGCCTGAACCTGAGCTCGAACGCCTGGCTGGAGATCCAGTGGTACATGTTCGGCGGCATGGTGATGCTGGGCGCCGCCTACACGCTGAGGATGAACGAACACGTGCGCGTGGACGTGCTCTACAGCCGCTACAGCGAGCGCACCTGCCTGTGGGTGGATTTCCTCGGCGGCATCGTGTTCCTCCTGCCGATGACCATCATGATCGGCTGGCTGTCCTGGCCGATGCTGGCCAACTCCTTCGAGATCCATGAAATGTCGAGCAACCCGGGCGGCCTGCTGCGCTGGCCGGTGAAGCTGATGCTGCCGCTGGGCTTCCTGCTG
>CAZPNH010000072.1:0-7182 GCA_964587635.1 uncultured Bordetella sp. | reverse complement strand
CGGGCCGATGAACCGCGGCGTGGAAATCGATTCCCCGGTCGCCGACGGCCCGCATTCGGTCATCCTGCCGCAGGTCACCTTCGGCATCGCGGTGCGCATGGCGGTGATGTCCATCGTGGCGGGGAACTGATGAAGCTGCTCATCAAGGGCGGTCGCGTCGTCGACCCGGCAAGCGGACGCGACGAAGTCGGGGATGTTTTCATCGCGGATGGAAAGATTTCCGGCAAAAAGGAAAAAGCGGATCAAACCATCGATGCCGGGGGCCTGGTGGTCGCACCGGGCCTGATCGATCTTTCGGCGCGGCTGCGCGAACCGGGCTACGAGTACAAGGCGACGCTCGAATCGGAGATGGACGCCGCGGTGGCGGGCGGCGTGACCAGCATCGCCTGTCCGCCGGACACGGACCCGCCGCTGGACGAGCCAGGGCTGGTGGACATGCTGCGCCGTCGCGCCAAGGCGCTCGCCCGCGCGCGCGTCTACCCGGTCGGCGCGCTTACCGTGAAGCTCGCGGGAGAGCGCCTCACCGAGATGGCGGAGCTCGCCGAAGCGGGCTGCGTCGCCTTCTCCCAGGCCAACGCGCCGCTCGCAGACACCCAGGTGCTGTGGCGCGCGATGCAGTACGCCGGCACCTTCGGTTTTCCGGTATGGCTGCGCGCCGAGGACCGCTGGCTGGCGGCGGGCGGTGTCGCGCACGACGGCGAAGTCGCGACGCGGCTGGGGCTGGCGGGTATTCCCTCGTTCGCCGAAACCATCGCGCTGGGCACCGTGCTGCAGCTGGTGCGCGCGACCGGCACGCGGGTGCATTTCTGCCGGCTGTCCACCGCGGTCGGCGTCGAGATGATCCGCACCGCGAAGAAAGAGGGACTGCCGGTCACCTGCGATGTCGGCATCCATCACGTGCACCTCTCGGAGATGGACCTGGGCTACTACGACTCGCACTGCCGGCTCGAGCCGCCGCTGCGCTCGCAGCGCGACCGCGAGGCGCTCGCCGCGGGCCTCGCCGACGGCACCATCGACTGCGCGGTGTCCGACCACACGCCGGTGGACGAAGACCAGAAGCAGATGCCGTTCGCCGAGGCCGAGCCCGGCGCCACCGGCCTGGAGCTGCTGCTGCCGCTGTTGCTCAAGTGGGGCGCGCAGAGGAAATTGCCGTTGGCGAAAACGCTCGCCCGCGTTACCAGCGACGCGGCGCGCGTCCTGGGCGTGCCCTCGGGGCGGATCGAAGCCGGCGCGCCCGCGGACCTGGTGGTGTTCGATCCGCAGCGGTCTTTCCGCGTCACGCCCGAATCGCTGAAGAGCCAGGGCAAGAACACGCCGTTCCTCGGCTATGAGCTGGCCGGGCGCGTGCGCGCGACCATCGTCGCCGGCAGCGTGGTGTACGAACACGCGTGAAGCTGGTCGCGCTAGCGGCGCTGCTCGCTATCGCGGGCTGCGCGACGACGGGAAACGAGGTCCAGCGCCCGGCATCCGGACCCGCTCCCCTCGTTGAGCGGGCGCAAGCACCCGCAACAGCATCGCCGCCGGGAAAGGGCGCCTACTACAAGGACGACGGCCCGGGACCGAATCCACCGGCCGATCTGGCGGCGATCCCCGACGCGATGCCGCGTGCCGAGCCGCTGCATAGGGCGGCCAACCGGCCTTACCAGGTGTTCGGCAAGGACTACGTACCGCTCACGAGCGTCGCGCCGTTCAAAGAGAGCGGCATTGGCAGCTGGTATGGGCGGCGCTACCACGGCGGCGCCACCTCCAGCGGCGAAAAATACGACATGTACGCCATGAGCGCGGCGCATCCGACGTTGCCGATCCCGAGCTACGCGCGCGTCACCAATCTCGCCAACGGCCGCAGCGTGGTGGTCCGCATAAACGACCGCGGGCCGTTCCATTCCGACCGCATCATCGATCTTTCCTACACGGCGGCCTGGAAGCTCGGTTATGCGGAGGTGGGCAGCGCGCGCGTCGAGGTGGAGAGCATCGTACCGGGCGCGCCGCCGGCGCCCGCATTCACGCCTCCACCCGCGCCCGCGGCGGCACCCGGGCCGGCGGAACCGGCAAACGCTTTCCTGCAGCTCGGTGCTTTTTCGTCCATGGAGGCCGCCGAGAATTTCCGCGCGCGCGTCTACCGCGAGTTGCCGTGGCTGGCGCAGGCGATCCTGATCGTTCCAGGCGGCAACGTCTACCGCCTGCACCTCGGGCCCTATGGTTCCCAGGAAGAGGCGCGCGCCATCGCGGACCGCATCCAGGCTGAATTCAAGCTGAGGCCGGTGCTCGTCGTCAGGTAGCCGCTATAATCGCGGCCCTTTTCGCAGTGAAGCCCCCGATGCCGCGTTTTTTCCTTTTCCTGATTTTTCTGTTCCCCGTTTTTGCCTCGGCGCAGGCGCCCCAGCCGCCGCAAGTCGCCGGCCGCGCCTGGGTGGTCGTGGATATCACCAGCGGCCAGGTCCTCGCGGCGGAAAAGCCCGACGAGCGCTTCGAGCCCGCGTCGCTCACCAAGCTCATGACCGCCTACGTCACCTTCAGCGCGCTCCGGGACAAGAAGCTCGCGCTCGAGCAGCAGGTCAACGTTTCCGAGAAGGCCTGGCGCGCGCCCGGTTCGCGCATGTTCATCGAACCGAAGAAGCCCGTGACCGCGGACGAGCTGATCCGCGGCATGATCGTCCACTCGGGCAACGACGCCTGCATCGCGCTCGCCGAGCAGATTGCCGGCTCCGAGGAAGCCTTCGCGGGCATGATGAACCGCGAGGCCGAGCGCCTCGGCATGAAGAACACGAAGTTCATGAACGCCACCGGTCTGCCGGACCCGCAGCACTATTCCAGCGCGCGCGACCTCTACCTGCTTGCCTCGGCGCTGATCCGCGATTTCCCGGCGCAGTACGCGCAGTACTACTCCTTGCGCGAGTACCGCTACAACGGCATCACCCAGGTGAACCGCAATCGCCTGCTGTGGCTCGACAACACGGTGGACGGCATGAAGACCGGCTTCACCGAGGCGGCCGGCTACTGCCTGGTGGCCTCCTCCAAGCGCGGGCCGCGGCGTCTGCTGTCGGTGCTGCTCGGCTCGACTTCCGAGAGCATGCGCGCGCAGGAGTCGCAGAAGCTGCTCAACTGGGGTTTCCAGTTCTTCGACGCCGTGCGGCTGTACGCCGGCGGCGCGCCGGTGAAGGAGATCGAAGTCTGGAAAGGCGCCAAATCCTCGCTCAAGGCGGGCTTCCGCGGCGACCTGGTGGTGGCCGTGCCCAAGGGGCAGGGCGACAAGCTGAAGGCCGACATGCTGTCGCTGTCCCCTCTGGTGGCGCCGGTCGCCGAGGGCGCGCGCGTCGGCAACCTGCGCGTGACGCTGGACGGCAAGCCGCTGGGCGAATACCCGGTGGTCGCTCTCGAAGCAGTGGACGCGGCGGGATTTTTCGGCCGGGCCTGGGATACACTCAGGCTCTGGCTCAAGTAACGAGGCGAGCATGGTTTTTCTGAACGGGAAGTTCATGCCGGTCGAGGAAGCGCGTGTCCCGGTGCTCGACCGCGGCTTCATTTTCGGCGACGGCGTCTACGAGTTGATCCCGGTGTATTCGCGCGTGCCGTTCCGCATGGACGAGCACCTCGCGCGGCTCGAGCGCAGCCTCGCCGCGGCGCGCATCCGCAATCCCTACAGCCGGGCGGAATGGCGCGACATCATCCTGCAACTGGTCGCCCGGCAGGGCTTCGAAGACCAGGGCGTGTATTTCCAGGTGACGCGCGGCGTCGCCAAGCGCGACCATGCCTTTCCGAAGGACACCGCGCCCACCGTGTTCATCATGTCCAACCCGCTCGTCAATCCGCCGCGGGAGCTGGTTGAACGCGGCGCGGCGGCCGTCACCGCGGTCGACGACCGCTGGCTGCGTTGCGACGTCAAGTCCATCTCGCTCATCGGCAATTGCCTGCTGCGCCAGGTGTCGGCGGATGCCGGCGCGGTGGAGACGATCCTGTTCCGCGACGGCAAGCTGACCGAGGCGTCGGCCTCGAACGTATTCGCGGTCAAGCACGGCGTCATCCTGTCGCCGCCCAAGTCGAACCTGATCCTGCCCGGCATCACCTACGACGTCATTGCCGAGATCGCGCAGGCCGCCGGCCTGCCGCTCGAGTTCCGCGATGTCGGCGAAGCCGAAGTGCGCGGCGCGGACGAGCTCTGGGTAACGTCTTCATCCAAGGAAGTGCTGGCCATCGTGACGCTGGACGGCAAGGCGGTCGGCGGCGGCAAGCCGGGCCCGCTGTTCCAGCGCGTCTACGCGCTCTACCAGGAATTCAAGCAAAAGGTCATGCGTGCAGGAAAGGAACGGCAAGCCGCCTGAGAAGGAGGAGCCGCTCACAACGGCTTCTCTACTTGAATTTCCCACCGCGTTCCCGATCAAGGTCATGGGGCGCAGGGAAGGCGGCTTCACGAAAGCCGTGATCGAAATCGTGCTGCGGCACGCGCCCGACTTCATGCCGGGCACCGTCGAAACGCGCCCCAGCAAGGAAGGCAAGTACATCAGCCTCACCGCCACCGTGAACGCGACCTCGCAGGAACAGCTCGATGCCCTCTACCGGGAACTCTGCGATCACCCTTCCGTCGTGATGGTGCTGTGATGAGCGCGGTGCTCGAGCAGGTCCGCGTCGTGCAGATGGGTTTGAGCCCGTATGAACCCACGCTGCGGGCCATGCGCGATTTCACCGCGCGGCGCGGCGCGGATACGCCCGACGAGTTGTGGCTGCTGGAGCACCCGCCGGTCTACACCCTTGGGCTTGCCGCCGATGCGGCGCACGGGCCGCGGGGAGGCTCGGCGATTCCGCTGGTGCAGGTCGAGCGCGGCGGCGAGATCACCTATCACGGGCCCGGCCAGGTCGTGCTCTACACGCTGGTGGATCTGGCGCGGCGCGGCATCAAGGTGAAGCAGTTCGTGGCCATGCTCGAGCAATCGGTGATCGATCTTCTTGGCGGCCGCGCCGAGAGCGGGGTTGAACGCCCACAGCGCGTTGCCGGGGCGCCCGGCATTTACGTGGGAGGCGCCAAAATCGCGGCGCTCGGTATCCGCGTCTCGCGCGGCTGCGCGTACCACGGCCTGGCGCTCAACGTCGACATGGACCTGGCGCCGTTTTCGGCGATCGATCCCTGCGGCTACCCGGGCCTGCGGGTGACGCAGACGCGCGACCTCGGCATGCAGGAGGGCAAGGAGATCCTGGGCCGGAAGCTTGCCGCCATCCTCGCCGGGAAGCTCGACCGTGCGTGAGGCCGGCGTCAAGGAAAAGGGCGCGCTGAAAACCGCGCGCCTGCAGTTCTTCCGCAAGGACAAGCTGCCGAAGCCGGACTGGATCCGCGTGCGCGCGGCGAGCCCGGGCTCGCGCTTCCACGAGATCAAGCAGATCCTGCGCGAGCAGAAGCTGCATAGCGTGTGCGAGGAAGCATCCTGCCCGAACATCGCCGAGTGCTTCGGCAAGGGCACCGCGACCTTCATGATCCTGGGCGACATCTGCACGCGCCGCTGCCCGTTCTGCGACGTGGCGCACGGCCGGCCGCTCGCGCCCGATGCCGAGGAGCCGGCGCATCTCGCCGGGACGATCGCGCGGCTGAAGCTGCGCTATGCCGTGATCACCAGCGTGGACCGCGACGACCTGAAGGACGGCGGCGCGCAGCATTTCGTCGACTGCATACGCGCGGTGCGGGAGAAATCCCCGGCGACGGCCATCGAAGTGCTGGTGCCGGATTTCAGGGGGCGCCTCGAGCGCGCCCTGCAAGTCCTGTCCGCGGCGCCGCCGGACGTGATGAACCACAACATGGAAACCGTGCCGCGCCTGTACAGGCAGGCCCGCCCCGGGGGCGATTACGCGCACTCCCTCAGGTTGTTTGATTTTTATAAAAAAAATTATCCCGGCGTTCCGACCAAATCCGGCCTCATGGTCGGCCTGGGCGAAACCGACGAGGAGATCCTCGCCGTGATGCGCGACCTGCGCGCGCACGGCGTGGACATGCTCACCCTCGGGCAGTACCTCGCGCCTTCCATGCACCACCTGCCGGTGGAGCGCTACGTGCATCCCGATACCTTCGCCATGTTCGAGCGCGAAGCCGCGGCGATGGGATTCCGGCATGCGGCGATCGGCCCGCTGGTCCGCTCGTCGTACCATGCGGACCAGCAGGCGCACCACGCCGGCGTCGGGTAGGAGAGACCATGTTGCTACGTGCGATCGCAATCCTGCTGTTGTCCTGGATGATCCCTGCGCAGGCGAATCTCGACGCGCTAACCAACCAGGATGCGGTCTCCGGCCTCAAGGCGGCTCTCGAGAAAGGCTCGGGCGTGGCGGTCGACCTGCTCGGCAAGACCGACGGTTTCTTCGCCAACGAGGCGGTGAAGATCCCGCTGCCCGATTCGCTCAAGAAGACCCAGAAGCTCATGCGCGGCATCGGCATGGGCAAGTACGCCGATGAACTTGAGCTGACGCTGAACCGCGCGGCGGAAGCCGCCGTGCCGGAAGCGAAGAAGCTGTTCGTGGATGCGATCAAGAAAATGAGCGTGCAGGACGCCAAGGGCATCCTCACCGGCGGCCAGACCTCGGGTACGGACTACTTCAAGCGCAGCACCACAGATCAATTGCGGCAGAAATTCCTGCCGATCGTGAAGAATGCGACTGTGAAAGTGAAGCTTGCCGAAAAATACAACCAGTACGCGCAGAAGGGCGTGCAGTTGGGCCTGGTGAAGAAAGAGGACGCGAACCTGGACGACTACGTGACGCAGAAGGCGCTCGACGGCCTGTTCTACATGGTTGCCGAGGAGGAAAAGAAGATCCGCCAGGACCCGCTCAAGGCCGGCAGCGACATCATCAAGAAGGTGTTCAGCGCCCTGAAATAGTCAGTGGGCCTGGTCCCAGTTGTCGCCGGCGCCGACGTCCACGATCAGCGCGACGTCGAGCGTGGCGACGTTCTGCATCAGTTCGCGGACTTTTTCCTTCGCTTCGGCTAGTTCGTCCTCGGGCACTTCCAGCACCAGTTCGTCGTGCACCTGCATGACCAGCTTGGTCTTCAACGTGGACTTGTCGAGAAAACCCTGCACCGCGATCATCGCCAGCTTGATCAAGTCTGCGGCGGTGCCCTGCATGGGCGCGTTGATGGCGGCGCGCTCGGCGCCCTGGCGGCGCGCGGGCGAGCCCGACTGGATTTCGGGCAGCCGCAGGCGGCGGCCG
>CAZPNH010000071.1:0-7234 GCA_964587635.1 uncultured Bordetella sp. | reverse complement strand
GCGCTTGGCCTCCTCCATCTGCTGCTTGAGCTTCTCCAGTTCTTCCTTGACATGCTGGCTGCCGGCGACCTGCGCCTTCTCCGACTTCCAGACTTCCTCGAGGTCGGAATACTCCTTTTCGAGCTTCTTGATTTCCTGCTCGATCAGGGCGAACCGCTTCTTCGAGGATTCGTCCTTCTCCTTGCGCACCGCCTCGCGCTCGATGCGCAGCTGGATCAGCCGCCGGTCGAGCTTGTCCATCACCTCGGGCTTGGAGTCGATCTCCATCTTGATGCGCGCCGCCGCCTCGTCGATCAGGTCGATGGCCTTGTCCGGCAGGAAGCGGTCGGTGATGTAGCGGTTCGAGAGCTCGGCCGCGGCGACGATCGCGGGGTCGGTGATCTCGACGCCGTGGTGCAGTTCGTAGCGCTCCTGCAGGCCGCGCAGGATGGCGATGGTCGCCTCCACCGAGGGCTCGCCGACCAGCACTTTCTGGAAGCGGCGCTCGAGCGCCGCGTCCTTCTCGACGTACTTGCGGTACTCGTTCAGCGTGGTGGCGCCGATGCAGTGCAGCTCGCCGCGCGCGAGCGCCGGCTTGAGCATGTTGCCCGCGTCCATGGCGCCTTCGGCCTTGCCGGCGCCGACCATGGTGTGCAGCTCATCGATGAAGACGATGGTGTTGCCCTCGTCCTGCGCCAGCTCCTTGAGCACGGACTTGAGGCGTTCCTCGAACTCGCCGCGGTACTTCGCGCCGGCCAGCAGCGAGGCCATGTCGAGCACGAGCACGCGCTTGCCCTTGAGGCTCTCGGGCACTTCGCCGTTGACGATGCGCTGCGCGAGGCCTTCGACGATGGCGGTCTTGCCCACGCCGGGCTCGCCGATCAGCACCGGGTTGTTCTTGGTGCGCCGCTGCAGGATCTGGATGCAGCGGCGGATCTCGTCGTCGCGGCCGATGACCGGGTCGAGCTTGCCCTTCTGCGCGCGCTCCGTGAGGTCGAGCGTGTACTTCGCCAGCGCCTGGCGCTGCGATTCGTCCGCCTGCCCGGCAACGCTCTGCCCGCCGCGCAGTTCTTCGATGGCTTTTTCGAGATTCTTTTTTTCAATCCCATGCTGCTTCAACAGCTTGCCGGTCTCGCCCTTGTCGGCGGCGCAGGCGAGCAGGAACAGTTCGGAGGCGATGTACTGGTCGCCGCGCTTCTGCGCATCCTTGTCCGCGACATTGAGGAGATTGGTGAGGTCGCGCGATATGTGCACCTCGCCCGGCGTGCCTTCGACCTTGGGGAGGCGGCCGAGCGCCTGGGTCAGGCCCTGCTTCAGCGCGTTCGGATTGCCGCCCGCCTTCGACAGGAGCCCGGCGGCGCCGCCGTCCTCCTGGCTGAGGAGCGCGAGCAGCAGGTGCGCGGGCTCGATCTGCTGGTGGTCGTGGCCGAGCGCGAGGCTCTGGGCCTCGGCCAGCCCCGTCTGCAGCTGGGTGGTGAATTTGTCGTAGCGCATTCGCGGTATTTTGGGGCAAACGCCCCTATTTCAAGCGCAGGGTTATAGTCTCCTCCCGCATGAAGCCCGAATCCATCGCCCAGGCGGACCTCGCGGTCCGCTATCCCCGGGTACATGGCGCCACCGAAGCCCTGGCGCAAGGGCTGTCGGCCGAGGACTGCGCGCTGCAGTCCATGCCCGATGCGAGCCCGGTCAAGTGGCATATGGCGCATACCACGTGGTTTTTCGAGACCTTCGTGCTCGAACGCCACTCGCAGCCGCACCAGCCCTTCCATCCGGACTTCCGCTACCTGTTCAACTCCTACTACAACTCCCTGGGCGAGCAGTTCGCGCGCCCCCAGCGCGGCCTGCTGTCGCGGCCCGGGCTGGAGGACATCCTGCGCTACCGCGCCCACGTGGATGCGCGGGTCCGCGCCCTGCTCGGCGGCAAGCCGCTGCCCGCGGAGGCGCTGGCGATCGTCGAGCTGGGCCTGAACCACGAGCAGCAGCACCAGGAACTGATCGTCACGGACTTTCTGCATCTGCTGTCGCTCAACCCGCTTTCGCCGGCGTGGAACGGAAACGCCCCCGGGACCAGAGCGCCAACCCCGCTGAAATTTTCTCCGTTCGAAGCGGGCGAAGTGGAAATCGGGCACGACGGGGCGGGCTTTGCGTTCGACAACGAGCTGCCGCGCCACCGGCAGTACATCGCGCCATTCGAGATCGCCAATCGCCCGGCGAGCAACGCCGAATACCTTGCCTTCGTCGAGGCCGGCGGCTACCGCCGGCCGGAATTCTGGTTGTCGGAAGGCTGGGCGATGGCCGCGGCGCAGCGCTGGGAGCGGCCCATCTACTGGCGCGAGGCGGATGGCGCGATGCGGGAATTCTCGCGGCACGGCCTGCGGCCGCTCGATCCCGCCGCGCCGGTGACGCACCTCAGCCATTTCGAAGCCGACGCCTATGCGCACTGGGCGGGCGCGCGCCTGCCGACCGAGTTCGAATGGGAAGTGGCCTCGCCGGCGATGAGCTACGGCGAAGTGTGGGAATGGACCTCGAGTTCCTACGCACCCTACCCGGGCTTCCGGCCCGCCGCCGGCGCGGTGGGCGAATACAACGGCAAGTTCATGTCCAACCAGTACGTGCTGCGCGGCGGCTCCAGCGCCACGCCGGCGGGACATGTGCGCCGCAGCTACCGTAATTTCTTTCCGTCGTCGGCGCGCTGGCAGTTCAGCGGCGTGCGCCTCGCGCGCGACGCGGGCTGAATCTAGACGGCGGCGCGGATGAGATGCAGCCCTCCGACCAGGGCTGCGATGGACAGCACCACCGAGCCGACGATGTAGGCGGCTGCCAGCCCGAATTCCCCCCGTTCGATCAGCACGTAGGAATCGAGCGAGAAGGTCGAGAAGGTCGTGAATCCCCCGCAAATCCCCACCGTCAGAAACACGCGCGCCGTCTGCGGCAGGTCCCATTTCAGGGCGAACATTTCCACGAAGACGCCGATCAGAAATGATCCTGCAATGTTGATGATCAGCGTTCCCCAGGGGAAAGAAACCCCGAAGAGCCTCGTGGATCCGATCCCGACCAGATAGCGCGCCACCGAGCCGAGCGCGCCGCCGGCCGCGACGGCGAGGATGAGCTGCAGGTTGATCATCTTTTCTCCCAGCGTTGCGCCGCCTTGTCGTCGGTCTCTTTCGCCTCGACCCACTTGGCCCCTTCCCCGGTCTGCTCCTTTTTCCAGAACGGCGCCTGGGTCTTGAGGTAGTCCATGATGAATTCGCAGGCGGCGAAAGCGTCGCCGCGATGCGCGCTCGCCACCGCCACCATGACGATTTGCTCGTTGGGCTGCAGCGCGCCGTAGCGGTGGATCACCGCGCAGTCCATCACCTGCCAGCGCGACTTCGCCTCGTCGACGATCTTCGCGATGGCGCGCTCGGTCATGCCGGGATAGTGCTCGAGCGTCATGGCGACGTCGCGTACCAGCCCGGTAAACGTGGCGACCGCGCCGATTTTCGGGTTTGCCGAGATTGCCTTTACTTCGGCGCCCAGATCGAAGTCTTCCTTTTGAACCGAAATTCTCATCCGCCCGTCACCGGAGGAAAGAACGCCACTTCGTCGCCTGCCTTCACAGCGGCCGTGGGCTGGACCATGTCCTGATTGACGGCCGCCCTGAGAAGAATTTTTTCCGAAAAAGAACTTTCAAAAACGCCGCCCCGCCCTCTCAGGTGGCTGCGCAGCGCGGCGACCGTGGCCACGCCCGCGGGCAACTCGATCTCCTCGGCGTCCTTGCCGACCTTTTCGCGCACGCTGGCGAAGTAGAGAACCTTGATCTTCACTATCGGTAGAGCTCCGAGTAAGGCAGGAAGCGCACGCGGTCACCCTTGCGAATCGCGTGCTGCGCCGGATTGTCCACCAGCCCGTCCGCCCAGGAGGTGGACGTCAGCACCGCCGAATCCTGCGTCGGATAGAGGTCCAGCCCGCCATGGGGATTCCATTTTACGCGCAGGAATTCGCGCCGCGCGTCGGGCTCGGGCCAGTCGAAATCGGCACGCGCGTCGATGGAACGGGGCGCGGTCTCGGCCTGGCCCTGGGTTTTCAATAAAAACGGCCTGACGAAAATCAGGAAGGTCACGAAACTGGAAACCGGATTTCCGGGCAAGCCGATGAACGCCGAGCTTCCCACTTTGCCGAAGGCCAAAGGCCGGCCCGGCTTCATCGCGATCTTCCACATCAGCAGCGAGCCTTCCGCTTCCACGGCCGGCTTGACATGATCCTCGTCGCCCACCGACACGCCGCCGGAGGTCACGATGATGTCGTTCTCGCTCGCGGCGCGGCGCAGCACCTCGCGCGTCGCGTCCAGCTTGTCGGGCACGATGCCGTAATCGCGCACTTCGCAGCCGAAGGCGGCCGCGAGGCCGTTCAGCGTGAAGCGGTTGGAGTTGTAGATGCGCCCTGGCGACAACGGATCGCCCGGCATCACGAGTTCGTCGCCGGTGAAGAACAATCCCAGCCGCACCTTGCGGTACACCGGCAGCGTCTTGATGCCGACCGAAGCCGCGAGCCCCGTGTCCTGCGGCAGCAGCCGCTTGCCCGTGGTGAGCACCGTGCCGCCCTTGCGGATATCGCTGGCGGTCAAACGGATCCATTCGCCCTTTTTGGGAGATTTGTTTATGACGACAACGTCGCCGGAAACAGAACAATGCTCCTGCATCGCGATGGCATCGGCCCCGGCAGGGACTGGCGCACCGGTGAAAATCCGCGCCGCCGTGCCGGGCTCCAGCGGTTTGCCCACCGAGCCCGCCGGGATGCGCTGGGCAACCCTCAGCTTCGTATTCGAGGAAATATCCGACAGCCGTATCGCGTAGCCATCCATGGCGCTGTTGTCCATCGGCGGCACGTCCATGGTCGAGGATTGCGCCCGCGCCAGCACGCGATTCACCGCCTCCATGGTGGGCACCTGCTCGACCTCCGCGACCGGGCGCGCGCCCGCGAGCAGGGTGGCGAGCGCTTCGTCTACCGAGAGCATCCCCTTGTTCATGCGAGCTTCAGGTGGCCGAGGATGAAGGCGGCGACGGCTTCGTGCGCGTTCAGGTCGAGCTGCGGCAGCCTGGTCTCCAGCTTCGTGTCGGTCGCGATGGCGACGATGTGCGGATCCTTCGGGTGCAGGAATCCCTCCCCCGTCTCGGCACGGTATACCTCCAGCTTGGGGATGGGCGCAAATTTGTAGCCCTCGACGATCAGCAGGTCGCAGGGCGAGAAGTGCTTGATCTGCTCCTCGAAGGACGGCTCCTGCGCGCCGCGCAGCTCGTTCATGAGCACCCAGCGCCGCGACGACGTGACCAGCACTTCGCTGGCGCCGGCATGGCGGTGGCGATAGGAATCCTTCCCCGGCACGTCCACATCGAACGAATGATGCGCGTGCTTGATGAGCGACACGCGCAGGCCGCGCCGCACGAACAGCGGAATCAGCTTCTCGATGAGCGTGGTCTTGCCGCTGCCGGACCAGCCGGCAAAACCGAAAGTCTTCATGCCCAGACTCAAAAAGTTCCCCGCAGCCTGCAGTGGGCGCAAGGATACCTTGTCCACCAGCCCTCAGATGGAGAACCAGATCTCGCATCTTTTGAAACGCAGCCGGCCCGCGAAGAGACCATCGCGCGCCTCTCCTGAGCCGGATTTGCGCGCCCACTCCGGCGCGGATCATGCACCGCACCATTCGGGCAAAAAGGAAAACCCGGCGCCCACGGGCCACGCGCCTCAGCCGCCCATGCGCTGTGCAAGCGCATTCATATTAAGATAGTGGTCAGCAGCAGCTACGACCGACAATAATCCTGAGGGGGAGAAAAATGGCGAGCAACGCAGCATCGGCTACGGCCGGTCAACTTGAGGAACCGGGCCTTCTGGCGAAGGAGCGTATCGTCGCCGGCCCCGGATTCAATCGCTGGCTGGTGCCGCCGGCGGCGCTGGCGATCCACCTGTGCATCGGCATGGCCTATGGCTTCAGCGTGTTCTGGCTGCCGCTGTCGCGCGCGGTCAACGGCAAATCGGCGACTGCGTGTCCGCCCGACATGTCGTTCATCACGGGACTGTTCGTGACGACCTGCGACTGGAAGATCAGCGAGCTTGGATGGATGTTTACGCTGTTCTTCGTGTTCCTTGGCGGCGCGGCCGCGATCTGGGGCGGCTGGCTGGAACACGCGGGACCACGCAAGGCAGGGTTTGTCGCGGCATTGTGCTGGTGCGGCGGCCTGGTGCTCGGCGCGATCGCGGTCTACACGCATCAACTCTGGCTCATGTGGATCGGCCCCGGAATGCTCGGCGGCATCGGCCTGGGTCTGGGCTACATTTCGCCGGTCTCGACCCTCATCAAATGGTTCCCGGACCGCCGTGGCATGGCCACGGGTTTCGCCATCGCCGGTTTCGGCGGCGGCGCGATGATCGGCTCGCCGCTCGCGGACAACCTGATGAAGTACTTCGCCACGCCGACCTCGGTGGGCGTGTGGGAAACGTACCTGACGATGGCCGCGGTCTATTTCGTGTTCATGACGGTGGGCGCGTTCAGCTACCGCATTCCGCCGACCGGCTGGAGACCGAAGGGCTGGACGCCGCCCGCGACCCAGAACACCATGATCACCACGCGCCACGTGCACCTGCGCGAGGCGCACAAGACGCCGCAGTTCTGGCTCATCTGGTGGGTGCTGTGCCTGAACGTGAGCGCGGGCATCGGCATCATCGGCATGGCTTCGCCGATGCTGCAGGAAGTGTTTGCCGGCCAGCTGCTCGGCGTCGACGTCAAATTCGGCGACCTGTCGGCGGTGCAGAAGGGCCAGATCGCCGCGATCGCCGCCGGCTTCGCCGGCCTGATCAGCCTGTTCAACATCCTCGGGCGCGTCGTCTGGGCCTCCAGTTCCGACTACTTCGGCCGGAAGACGACCTACTTCATCTTCTTCGCCCTCGGGATCGTGATGTATGCGTCCGCGCCCTGGTCGGGCCACAACCACAACATCGCGCTGTTCGTGGCCGCGTTCTGCGTGATCCTGTCCATGTACGGCGGCGGCTTCGCGACGGTGCCGGCCTATCTCGCCGACATGTTCGGCACGCAGATGGTGGGCGCGATCCACGGGCGGCTGCTGACGGCGTGGTACGCCGCGGGCATCTTCGGCCCGGTGATCGTGAACTACATGCGCGAGTATCAACTCGCGCAAGGCGTGCCGCGTGCGCAGGTGTACGACACCACGGCGTACATCCTGTGCGCCCTGCTGGCGGCCGGCTTTATCTGCAACTGGCT
>CAZPNH010000070.1:0-7276 GCA_964587635.1 uncultured Bordetella sp. | reverse complement strand
TACTTCGAGCGCGCGCGCAGCGAATGGCTGCGCAGCCTGTGAGTGAACCAGGAGCAGCTCGCCGCTGTCGAAGGGATCGGATTCGTGGTGGCGCGCGCCGAAATCGATTTCAAGATCGGGGCCCGGCTGGACGATCTGCTGGCGGTCAGCGTCCTGCCCGTGGAGAAAAAGCGCGCCTACCTGTGGCTGGAGCAGGAAGCCCGCCTCGCGGACGGACGGCTTTGCGCGGCCGCGCGCGTGCAGGTGGCCTGCGTGCGGCACAAGGACATGCGGCCGCAGCCGATACCGGAAACGCTCGTAGGGAGGATGGCGGCATGAACATCACGCAGGACCTGGAACTCTGGACGCTGATCGCCAACGCGTCCATCGTGGTGAAGGCTGTGATGGCGCTGCTGCTGGCGGTGTCGTTCATGTCCTGGACCTTCATCTTCCGCAAGTGGATGGCGATCCGCAGCGCGCGCGCGCAGACCGAGCAGTTCGAGCGCGAGTTCTGGAGCGGCAACGACATCAACACCCTGTACCAGGGATCGGTCAACAACCGCCACAGCATCGGCAGCCTGGAGCGCATCTTCGAGGCCGGCTACCGCGAGTTCACCAAGCTGCGCGCGCAGCGCGGCACGGACGCCTCGACCATGGTGGACGGCGCGCGCCGCGCCATGCGCGCCACCTACCAGCGCGAAATGGATCACCTGGAAAGCCACCTCGCTTTTCTTGCCTCGACGGGATCGGTCAGCCCCTACGTGGGCCTGTTCGGCACGGTGTTGGGAATCATGCATGCCTTCAGGAGCCTCGCCAACATGCAGCAGGCGACGCTGGCGCAGGTCGCGCCCGGCATCGCCGAGGCCCTGATCGCCACCGCGATCGGCCTGTTCGCGGCGATTCCCGCGGTGGTGGCCTACAACCGCTACTCGCACGACATCGACCGGTTGTCGATCCGCTTCGAGAGCTTCATGGAAGAGTTCTCCAACGTGCTGCAGCGGCAGGCGGCAAGGCCCTGATGGCGCGGCTGCACTCCAAGCGCAGCCCGATGCACGAGATCAACGTCGTGCCCTACGTCGACGTGACGCTGGTGCTGCTGGTGATCTTCATGGTGACCGCGCCGCTGGTGACGCCGGGCGTGATCGACCTGCCTTCAGTCGCCAAGGCGGGCCAGCCGAAGGTGGTGCCGCTGGAAGTGGTGATCAAGGAGGACGCGTCGCTCGCCCTGCGCGTGCGCGATGCGGGCGGCCGGATCATCAGCGACCGGCCGATGACGCGTGCCGAAATTCCGGAAATATTCAAGGACCCGAAAGTTCCGGTGCTGGTCGCGGGCGACAAGAACGTGCGCTACGAGGCGGTGCTCCAGGTGATGGATGATCTGCGCACCCAAGGCGTGGAGCGCGTCGGATTGCAGGTCAAGCCGAAACAATGACCGCCGCCAGCGCAGCGCTGTTCGACGAGCGCGTTGACCCCGGCAAGATTTCCTCGGCGCTGCTCGCGGCGGCCGTGCACCTGGCGCTGCTGGCGGTGCTCATTTTCGGCGTGCGCTGGCAGAACCGCCCGCCCGAAGCCATCGCCGTCGAACTGTGGGAACCGCCGCCGCCCGCGCCGGTGGTGGAAGCGCCAAAGCCCGTGCCTAAAGTCGAGCCGGCGCCGGAAGTCAAACCCGAGCCTGTGGTTCCCAAACCCGACATCGTGTTGAAGGCGCCGCCGCCCAAGCCCAAGGCGGTCGCCAAGGTCGAACCCAAGCCGGAGCCGCCCAAGGCCGCGGCCAAGCCCCGCGACGAAGCGGCGCAGCGCCAGATTCGCGAACAGCTCCTGCGCGAGCAGGCTTCTTTCGACGTCGATCGGGAGCGGCAGCGCATCAAGGATCAGCTCACGAAAGATGCCAACGCTGCGTCCAGCAAAGCGAAGGCCGATTGGGTGGACAAGATACGCGCGAAAATCCGCGGCTACATCGTGCTGCCGCCGGATATCCAGGGCAATCCGGAAGCGGTTTTCCTCGTGGTGCAATTGCCTACCGGCGAGGTTTTGCCGCCGAAGCTTGTGAAGACCAGCGGCCACAGAGGTTACGATGAGGCGGTCGAGCGCGCGATTCTCAAAGCCTCACCGTTGCCCAAGCCCGACAGGCCCGACCTCTTCGAGCGGGAGCTAAAGCTCACGTTCCGTCCCAAGGACTGAAATATAATCAATATGATGACAAGGCTGTTCGTGGCGCTAGTGCTCTGCCTTTCGGCCTTCGCGGCCAACGCGCAGCTCTCCATCGAAATAACCGGCGCGGGCGCGCAACGCATCCCGATCGCGATCGCCCCCTTCGCGGGCGAAGGCGCGCTGGCGCAGGGCCTGTCCGCCATCGTGCGGGCCGACCTGGAGAGGAGCGGGCTGTTCCGCGGGCTGGAGGTGCCGCCGCTCAATCCGCCGCTCACCGAGGCCTCGCCGGTCAACTACGCAGAGTGGAAATCGCGCCTCGCCGACGCGCTGGTGTTGGGCTCGGTCGCGGCGCGGCCCGACGGCCGCTTCGAGGTGCGCTTCAAGCTGTTCGACACCGTCAAGGGCGCCGACCTGTCGGGGGTCGCCTACACGCTGTCGCGCGAGCAGGCGCGCACGACCGCGCACCGCATCGCCGATTTCGTCTACGAGAAGCTCACCGGCGAGAAGGGCGTGTTCTCCACGCGCATCGCCTACGTGGTGAAGCGCGGGCCGAAGTTCGAGCTGCAGATCGCCGACGCCGACGGCGCGGGCGAGGAAACGGCGCTGGCCTCGCTCGAACCCATCATCTCGCCGGCCTGGTCGCCGGACGGCCGGCGCCTCGCCTACGTGTCCTTCGAGGGCAAGAAGCCGGTGGTCTACGTGCATTCGCTGCAGGACGGCAAGCGCAACGTGGCGGCCAATTTCAAGGGTTCGAACTCGGCGCCGGCCTGGTCGCCGGACGGCTCGCGGCTCGCGGTATCGCTGTCGCGCGACGGCGGTTCGCAGATCTACCTGGTGAATCCGGACGGCAGCAATGTGCGCCGGATCTCGCAATCAGGCGGCATCGACACGGAACCAGTATTCACTCCCGACGGTCAGACCCTATATTTCACATCAGACCGGGGCGGCAGCCCGCAGATCTACCGGATGCCGGCAAACGGCGGCGAGGCGCAAAGAGTGACTTTCGACGGCAGCTACAACGTTTCGCCGCGCATCAGCCCGGATGGCCGGGTGCTCGCCTATATCGCGCGCAACGGCGGAAAATTCCAGGTCGCGACCCTCGACCTGGCGACGCGCCAGACGCAGATCCTGACCGACAGCGACAAGGATGAATCCCCGAGTTTCGCCCCCAACGGCCGCATGATCCTGCTCGCCACGGTTATCGCGGGCCGCGGCGTGCTCTCCGCAGTGTCGGCCGACGGGCGCGTCAAGCAGCGCCTGAGCGTGTCGGCGGGCGATGTGCGCGAGCCGGCCTGGGGCCCGTTCGTTCGATGAATTGGAGAAACGACATGTCTGCACGCCGAATCGCCTGTTTTGCCGCTCTTTTCGCCCTGGCCGCATGCTCCGGCGGCCCCGTCAGCGAGCAGCCGGGCGCGGGTGTGGAGGACCGCACTCCCACCGCCAAGCCGGACACGACGTCGACCGCCCCGGTCACCAAGGTGGACGTGACGGCGAAGGACATCACCGGTCAGGACCCGGCAGTGAAGACCGGCGTGCTCGCCCAGCGCTCCATTTTCTATGACCTCGACCAATACGACGTCAAAGATCAATACAAACCGCTGGTCGAGGCGCACGCAAAGTACCTGCGCGACCATCCCGGCAGGAAAATGCTGATCCAGGGCAACACCGACGAGCGCGGCAGCCGCGAGTACAACCTCAGCCTCGGCCAGCGCCGGTCCGACAACGTGAAGAAAATGCTGCTGCTGCTCGGCGCCAAGGAAGACCAGGTCGAATCGGTCAGCCTGGGCGAGGAAAAGCCGAAGTCCGAGGGCCATGACGAGGAGGCTTGGGCGCAGAACCGCCGCAGCGACATCCTCTACCAGGGCGAGTATTGATGCGCGGGACGGCCGTTGCCGCCGTGCTGGCGGCGCTGCTCTGGCTGCCGGGACCGGCGTTCGCGCTGTTTGACGACGATGTGGCGCGCGCGCGCATCGAGGACCTTCGCAAGCAGCTCGACGCGGCCAGCAAGCTGTTCGAAGACCGCCTGTCGAAACTCGAGGACCGGCGCGCGCTGATCGATCTCGCCTCGCAGATCGAGGCGCTGCGCGCCGACATCGCGCGCATGCGCGGCCAGCTCGAAGTGCTGCAGAACCAGATCGAAACCGCGGACAAGCGCGGCAAGGACCTCTACGTCGACATCGACACGCGCCTGCGCAAGCTGGAGCAGGTGAAGGAAGCGTCGGCGACGCAGGCCGCGGAGGCGCCGCCGCCGGCGGAAACCAAGGCCTACGAGGCGGCGCTGAACCAGTTCAAGCTCGGCAACTACCCGCTGGCGATCTCCGCCTTCCAGGGTTTCCTGGTTACCTATCCGACGAGCAAGCTCGCGCCCTCCGCGCAGTACTGGATCGGCAACGCCTACTTCGCGCAGCGCGACTACAAGCAGGCGATCGCCGCGCAGCAGAAGGTGCTGTCGGCCTGGCCGGAGGACGCCAAGGCTTCCGACGCCATGCTCAACATCGCCTCGGCGCAGGACGCGATGGGCGACCGGCGCGGCGCGCAGAAAACGCTCGAAACAGTGGTCGCGAAGTACCCTGACAGTCCCGCTGCGACGAGCGCCAAGCAAAGGCTGAAGCGCTAGCCGGCACGCGTTACACTCGCGCGTGATGGAACAAACGGCGGCCCAGCTGGCTCCCTACGTCGCCTGGGGCGCGTTCATCCTGGCGTTCATATTCGGCGCCGTCGGCAACAAAACCAATTTCTGCACCATGGGCGCGGTGTCCGACTGGGTCAACATGGGCGACCTGAATCGCATGCGCATGTGGCTGCTGGCCATCGGCGTTGCGATCCTCGGCTCGAACGCGCTGCAGCTGGCCGGCGTGGTGGACCTCTCGAAGTCCATCTATCCGGGGCCGAATTTCACCTGGCTCTCCTATCTCGTCGGCGGTTTCCTGTTCGGCGTCGGCATGACGCTCGGCTCGGGCTGCGGCTCGAAGACGCTGATCCGCATCGGCGCCGGCAACCTGAAATCGGTGGTGGTGTTCATCGTCGCCGGCATCGCCGCCTACATGACGCTGCGCGGCATCCTGGGTGCATTCCGGGTCGGGGTGCTGGAGCACGCCGCAGTTACCCTGTCCACAGGCCAGGACCTGCCGTCCTTGTTTTCCGCCGTTTCCGGTTTTTCCAGGAATGCCCTGGTCGTGATCCTGTCCCTGGTCCTGGGCGGCGGCTTGATCGTCTTTGCCTACGCCTCGAAGGACTTCCGCAGCAATTTCGACCACACGCTGGGCGGCGTGGTGACCGGGCTGGTTGTGGTGGGCGGCTGGTACGTGAGCGGGCATATCGGCCACCTGGCGGAGGACCCGAATACGCTGCAGGAAGCCTTCGTGGCCACCAATACCGGGCGCATGGAGGCGTTCTCCTTCGTCGCGCCGCTCGCCTGGTCGCTCGACTACCTGATGTTCTGGACCGACAAGACCAAGATCGTCACTTTCGGCATCGCCTCCGCCGCCGGAGTGATCGCCGGATCGGCGGCTTACGCGCTGGCCGCCGGCAAATTCCGCTGGGAGGGCTTTCGCGACGCCGAGGATACCGGCATGCACCTGGTCGGCGGCCTGCTCATGGGATTCGGCGGCATCACCGCGCTCGGCTGCACCATTGGACAGGGCATATCGGGCTTTTCCACCCTCGCCGCGGGCTCGATCATGACCTTCGCGGCGATCGTGGCCGGCTCGGCGGCGGCGATGAAGTGGCAATACTGGCGAATGACCCGCGAGGGCTGATAAAATTCGTCCCCTTTCCAGCAGTATCCCTACGGGTCGTTAGCTCAGCTGGTAGAGCAGCGGACTTTTAATCCGTTGGTCGCCGGTTCGAATCCGGCACGGCCTACCAGCCCTGCAGGGGCTGGAGAGTAGTGCCCCGCAGTACACCCTAACGGGGACGTAGCTCAGTTGGTAGAGCAGCTGACTCTTAATCAGTAGGTCCCCGGTTCGAGCCCGGGCGTCCCCACCATATAATCAATCACTTATGAATAAAAACCCTATCCGAACGGGAAGCGGCGAGGGTCGGGAAAACGCCGGGAAATCATGCGCAGGAATCCCTGGGCGTGAGGCAGGGGCGGGGGAGACCGGGCGCAGCCGACTCCGCCTGAAGGTCGATGGTTTTCGAGAGGTCGTGGACCCGACCGAGGCCGATCTGCTCCGAGTCGTGGATTCGCTCTCGTCGTTTTTTGAGGGCCCGTACTCCTTCCGCCTTGAGGCGACGAGCGGCGACTACGTACAAGCGGCCGGCGGGGAAGGATTCTTCACTGCGTCATGCCGCGAAACGCGGGACGGTAGCGTCAGGGACTTGGTCGCAGAGGGCAAGAGCAGCCGGCCCGGGTTCACAACGATCTCTAGTCCCGGCCACGGCCTCAGGGTTCGCGCAAATTCATGCCTCGGTGCCGAAGACGTAAAGGCAATTGTGCTCGCGTTCGTCCGCCGCCAAGAGCGGCACGCCGACTACGGCTGGCGCGAATTGGATTGACCTCGCGCGAACTCGCCTCTGTCTATCGTTTGCCTTGACGCTTCTTAGACCCGCTCCGCATCTGGTCTTCGACGCGGTTGAGCAAGATTGAGGGCTGCACGCCTAGAACCTTGCAGAGTTTGAACACGACCCGGATGCTGGGGCTGTTTTTGCCGAGCTCGATCAAAGAGACGTAGTTCCGCTCGACGCCAGCATCAAGGGCGAGCGCCTCCTGCGACAGGCCCCGGTCTTTACGGGCTGCCCGCAGAACCTCCCCCAATGATTCTTCCACCCGCATTGACGCCCCTTCCGGGGCTGAAGCTACGGAGTGGCATCGGCGATGTCCTCACAAAATATTGGGCAACGTGCCAAAATGCTGCGAGTCGGTGATATGGGGCCACTGGTCAATGGCAACCGGACGAGGCAATCAACTCAACAAGCAAATTGGCGAATATCTTGTCGCCTGCGAACTAGCTCGACGCCAACTGCTCGTCGCGACCTTCTCCGGCAACGTGCCTGATTTCGACATTATGGCTACGGATTCGAAAGGAAATTCAATCCCGGTACAAGTCAAAACTATTCGCGGTGGCCAATGGCAATTTTCCATCGACAGATTTAATGAGGTCCGGTTCGAGGGAAAGCGGCAAATCCTGGGAGCAGCGACTAA
>CAZPNH010000069.1:0-7320 GCA_964587635.1 uncultured Bordetella sp. | reverse complement strand
GTTTCCGCGCGAACTTCCGCAGCGGCGGGGAGATAGTGCTTCCTCTAGCTATATGCCTAGAAAGCGACGCGCGTGATGGCCGGCGCCGTCACCGCGTGGCGTCCTGATTCACATGCCTGGCCGGCCTGAAGGTCCTCGACATGCAGGCCAACGGACTGAACTGACATGACTATAAATACACTTAAGTTGACTATGAAGTCAATTTAGATCAACATCAGTTCAACAAGGTGTGGCGGCACCGCTGGCTTGATGGCGCACAGAAGAGAAGCAGTAGGAACATGAACAAGTACATGCTCTCGATGAAAAGCAAGATCGCCCTGGTGACCGGCGCTGGCCAAGGCGTGGGCCGTCAGGTGGCCTTGCACCTCGCGGAGCACGGGTGCAAGGCGGTGATCGTCAACGACTTCTATGCCGACCGTGCCAAGGCAGTTGCTACCGAGGTCGATTCGCTCGGCTCGCGTGGCATCGCGGCCACGGGTGACGTGACCGACTACGCCCAGGTCGCGGCGATGGTGAAGCAGACGGTGGGGGCAGCTGGCGGGCTGCACGTCTTGGTGAACAACGCTGGCAACGCCGGACCGGACACGAACTTGCAGAACCTGCCCGCCTTCTGGGAGACCGAGCCGGCGGACTGGCACAAATGGCTGGGCACCAATCTCTACGGTGTGCTCAACGTCACGCGCGCTGCCGTGCCCGTGATGCTCGCGGGCGGCCAAGGCGGCGCTATCGTCAATGTAATCTCCGACGCGGGCCGTGTGGGCGAACCCCGCTTTGCCGTCTACTCAGGAGCGAAGGCAGGCGCCGCGGGCTTTTCGCGCGCCCTCGCCAAGGAGCTTGGACCGCGCGGCATCAGGGTGAACGCGGTGGCGCTGGCCACGATCAAGACCCCGGGCGTGCAAAGCGCATTGGCCGACCCGGAGATCGTCCGGAAGATGACACGGCTTTACCCGCTGCGGCGGCTTGGCGAGCCGCAGGACGCTGCCAACGCCATCCTCTTCCTCGCTTCCGACGCTGCCAGCTGGATTACCGGCCAGACCTACCCAGTCAACGGCGGCTACTCGATCTCGCAATGACCATGCAGGGACCGAGCCGCCCCGTGCTGCTCGCCGTCGAAGGCGGCGTGGCCACGATCACGCTGAACCGACCGCAGCGCCGCAATGCATTGGACTTCTCGCTGGTGCACGCGCTCGCGGAGGCCGTGCAGCAGGTCGAAATCGATCCGTCCGTGCGCGTCCTCATGATCCGCGGCGCCGGCGCGGCCTTCTGCAGCGGCGGAGACCTCGCCTACTTCCACGGTCAGGGCGACAAACTGGGCCCCTCGGTGGATTCCCTGCTGCGCACGCTCCACGTGGCGCTGCTGCGGCTGACCGCCATGGCGCCTCTGTGCATCACGTGCGTGCACGGTGCGGCGGCCGGGGCCGGGCTGTCGCTGGCCATGGCGGCCGACTTCTGCATCGCCGCCGACGATGCCACGTTCTGGCCCAGCTATGCGCGGCTGGGCGTCACTCCGGACGGCGGCGGCACCTTCAATGCGGTCCGGCTGCTCGGGGTCCGCAAGGCGATGCAACTGTTCCTAATGGAGGAGAAACTCTCCGCGGCCGAGGCGCAGTCCTTCGGACTCGTGAGCCGGGTCGTGCCCGCGGACGGATTCGATACCGCCTGCCGCGGCTTCGCGGAACGCATGGCGACGCTGGACGCCGAAGCCGTGCAGCGGACGCGCGTGCTGCTTCGCGCCGCCGCCCGAGCCAACTACGCAGACCATCTCGAGATCGAGTCCGGCACCTTCGTCCAGCTGGTGCAGCGGCCGGTCACTCGCCATGCGATCGAAGCGTACGTGGCTGCATCGCGCGAACCTAGAACATGAGCGCCGCCGTCTCGCAGCTCAAGCCTCCTATCCTGCAGACGCGTGGCTTGCGCAAGGGCTTCCGCGGCTTCACCGCCGTGGACGGGGTCGATCTCACGGTGAAGGCGGGCACGATCCACGCGCTGATCGGCCCCAACGGCGCGGGCAAGTCCACGCTCTTTAACCTCCTCACGCGCTTCATTGAGCCTGACGCCGGCACGATTCTGTTCCAAGGCGAGGACGTCACTCACGTGCCCCCGGCCCGGCTCGCGCGGCGCGGCATCGTACGCTCCTTCCAGATCTCAGCGGTGTTCCCGCACATGAGCGTCCGGCGCAACGTCCGGCTCGCGCTCATGTCACGGCTGGGCATCGCGCACCGCTTCTGGGTCCCGCTGAAACTGGTGGATGCGCTCGCGCCGCGTGCGGAGGAGTTGTTGGCCACCGTGGGCCTGGAGGGAGTCGCGGACCAGGAGGCCGGCAGCCTGGCTTACGGCCTGCGCCGCGCACTGGAACTGGCCACCACGCTTGCCATGGAGCCGCAGCTCCTGCTGCTGGACGAACCCACGCAGGGGCTGGGTGCGGAAGACGTGGTCCGTGTGACGGAGCTTATCCGAAGGGTGTCGCAGCAGCGGACTACGCTGATGGTGGAGCACAACATGGGGGTTGTCGCCCACCTGGCGACCGAGATCTCGGTGATGCAGCGCGGCGCGATCATCGCGCAGGGCAGCTACGAGGAAGTTTCACGTGACCAGCGGGTGGTCGACGCCTACATGGGCCGGCGTGGGCGGGAGGTGGTGCATGCGTGATGACGCCGAAAATGCCTTGCGTGTGCACGCTCTGGACGCTTGGTATGGCGAGGCGCACGTGCTGCACCAAGTCAGCATGCACCTGAAGCCAGGCGAGATGGTGACGCTGCTCGGACGCAATGGCGCCGGCCGCACCACCACTCTGCGGGCCATCATGGGCTTGCTCGACCGCCGGGAAGGGTCGATCCAGGTGCAGGGCACGGAAACGCTGGGCCTACCTTCCCACAAGGTGGCGCGCATGGGCCTGGGCTACTGCCCCGAGGAGCGCGGCATCTTTCCGGGCCTGAGCACGCTCGAGAACCTGATGCTGCTGCCCAAGGTTGGGGAGGGCGGCATGGCGGCGGCGCAGATCTTCGACATGTTCCCCAATCTGCGCGAGCGAGCGCACAGCGCCGCGTCGCGGCTCTCCGGTGGCGAGCAGCAAATGCTGGCCATCGCCCGGATCCTGCGCACCGGCGCCAACATCCTGCTGCTAGACGAGATCACCGAAGGGCTTGCGCCGGTCATCGTCGATCGCCTTGCGGATGTCGTTGCCCAACTGAAGGAGCGCGGCTACACGCTGCTGCTGGTTGAACAGGACTTCGCGTTCGCCGCCGGGCTGGCCGATCGCCACTACGTGCTCGAGTCCGGCCGCGTGGTGGACGAGGTCCACCGGCACGAGCTGAGTGCGCGCGCGCCTGCGTTGCGGCGCTACCTCTCCGTCTGAACCATTCCCGCTACACGCACCTTCAAGGAGACAAGCATGGACAAGATGAGACTGATGGCACTGGCGTCGGCTGCCAGCCTGCTGCTGCCGTTCGCCGCGTCGGCGCAGAACGTGTCCGATGACGTCGTCAAGATCGGCGTGCTGACCGACATGTCGGGTGCCTACTCCGATATCGGCGGCCCCGGGTCGCTGGCCGCGGCACGCTTGGCCGTGCAGGACTTTTCCAGGTCCGGCACGGTGCTGGGTAAGAAAATCGAGGTCATCGTGGGTGACCATCAGCTCAAGCCCGACGTCGCCTCGTCGATCGCGCGCCAGTGGTTCGATCGCGAGAAGGTGGACATGATCACGGACCTGAGCGGCTCCACCGCCACGCTCGCGGCCATGGACGTGGCCGAGCAGCGGCGCAAGGTGACACTGGTGACGGGCGGCTTCTCGATGGCGATCTCCAACGAGCGTTGCAACGCCTACAGCGCGCAGTGGGTGGGCGACTTCTATCCGCTGACGGCAAGTCTGCCCGCCCAGCTCGTGAAGGGTGGTAAGAAGAAGTGGTTCTTCGTTACGGCCGACTACGGCCCCGGCCATTATCTGGAGGGCAAGGCCGGCGAGGCGGTGAAGGCTGCGGGCGGCGAGGTGCTGGGCAGCGCCCGCGCCCCGGTGGGCAGCAGCGACTTCTCTTCGTACATGTTGCGCGCACAAGCATCCAAGGCCGACGTGATCGCGCTGGCGAGCACGGGCCAGGACGCGGTCAACGCGGTACGAACCGCGGCTGAGTTCGGCGTGAGTGGCAAGCAGACGGTGGTGCCGCTGTTCCTCTTCATCACGGAGATCGACGCGCTGGGCTTGCAGAAGATGCAGGGCGCCAACATCGTCGAGTACTTCTACTGGAACCAGAATGAACGGGCGCGCGCATGGTCGCGCCGGTTTTTCGAAGTCCACAAGCGCATGCCCACGTCGGTTCAGGCGGGTGTGTATTCCGCGGTGCTGAACTACCTGCGAGCGGTGGAGGCTGCCGGCACCGATGAGTCCGAAGCGGTCATGGCGGCGCTCAAGCGCAGGCCGGTGGACGATGGCCTGTTTAATGGCCGCATCCGCGCCGACGGCCGATTGGTGCACGACATGCTCCTGGTCGAAGTGAAGAAGCCGGCGGACTCCACCTCGCCGTGGGACTATTACAACGTCAAGGCCGTGATCCGCGGGGAGGAAGCCGCGCAGCCGCTGGCCGAGTCCAAGTGCAAGCTGGTCACCCAGAAGTAGAAAGACCGGCCGCAGCCATGTTCGAGATGCTGGGTGTCACGCCGCAGGCGCTCGCCGCGCAGTTGCTGCTGGGCCTGATCAACGGCTCGTTCTATGCGATTCTGAGCCTGGGGTTGGCCGTGATCTTCGGGCTCCTGCACATCGTCAACTTCGTGCACGGCGCGCAGTTCATGCTGGGCGCGTTCGTCGCGTGGCTTGGGCTCACGCAGCTTGGCCAGTGGCTGGGCGTGCCGGGCCTGGCGCTCGGCTACTTCAGCGCGCTGTTGGTTGCGCCTTTGCTCGTAGGCCTGGCCGGCATGGGGTTCGAGCGCGTCATGCTTCGGCGCACCTACCGCCTGGCGCCGGAGTACGGGCTGCTGCTCACCTTCGGGCTCGCCATGACGCTGGAGAGTGTGTTCCGGCATTGGTTTGGGGTGGCCGGCAAGACCTACCCCGTGCCGGAAGTTCTCGGTGGCTTGTTCGTGCTACCCGAGCTGGAACTGGCGATTCCCAAGTACCGAGCGTGGGCCGTGGCGGCTTCGCTGGCCGCGTGCGGCGTCACCTGGTGGGCCATCGAGCGGACCAAGTTGGGCGCGTTGCTGCGCGCGGCCACGAGCAATCCTAAGCTCCTGCAGGCCTTCGGAGTCAACGTGCCGCTCATGGTGAGCCTGACTTATGGCGCAGGCGTGGCCCTGGCCGCTTTCGCGGGGGTTGTCGCAGCGCCGGTGTACCAGGTCAGTCCTGTCATGGGTTCCAACCTGCTGATCGTGGTGCTGGCGGTGGTGGTGATCGGGGGTGTCGGTTCGGTGGGCGGCGCTATCGCCACCGGGGTCGGGCTCGGTGTGGTGGAGGGGCTCACGAAGGTCTTCTACCCTCAAGCCTCGTCAGTGGTCATCTTCGTCGTCATGGCCGTCGTGCTGCTCGTGCGCCCGGCCGGGCTTTTCGGCAGGGAGGCGTGAGATGAAGCTGCTGCTGCCCGTCCTCGCCATGGCTGGCCTCGCGGTTCCCTTCCAGGACGTGGCCTATCCCGTGCTGGTGATGAACATCATGGCCCTGTCGATCTTCGCGGCCTCGTTCAACCTGCTGCTGGGCTTTGGGGGCTTGCTATCCTTCGGCCATGCCGCGTTCTTCGGTGCATCGGCGTACGCGGCGGTTCTGGCGTGCGGCCGGTTCGGCCTTACGCCGGAGCTGGGGTTGCTGCTGGGCATCGCTATCGCGGCGCTGTTGGGTCTGGCCATCGGCACGCTGGCGATCCGGCGCCAAGGCATCTACTTCGCCATGATCACGCTGGCGCTCGCCCAGATGGTGTTCTTCATCGCGGCGCAATGGCCACTGCTGGGAGGCGAAGACGGTCTGCGCAGTTCACGGGGGCGCGTGTTGGGCGTGTTCGACGTCAGCGACGACCGCGCGATGTACTACTTCGCCTATGCGGTGTTCCTGGCCTGCATGGCTTTCGTCTGGCGGGTGGTGAACTCCCCTTTCGGCGAGCTACTGCACTCGATCCGCGAGAACGAGCTGCGCGCCCTGTCCCTAGGCTACGACACGGCGCGCTACAAGCTGCTGGCCTTCGTGCTCTCGGCGGCTCTGGCCGGCGCGGCTGGTGCGCTCAAGGGCCTGGTGTTGCAGTTGGCCACGCTGTCGGACCTGCACTGGCACACCTCGGGCGAGGTGATCGTAATGGTCATCCTGGGCGGGCTCGGCACTCTTGCCGGACCGGTCGTCGGCGCGGCCATCGTCACCGGATTGCAGCATGCATTGATCAGCGTCGGGGCTCTCGCGGGCGCGGTCACCGGCATCGTTTTCATGCTGTGCGTGCTGGCTTTCCGGCGCGGCGTGGTGGGCGAGGCGTTGCAGGCGCTGCGTCGATTCCAGAAAGGTTGAGGAAGCGCATGAGCTCGCGACAGGATCAGATAAATCGGCATTGCATGACTTCCAAGTCAATAAAATGAGACATAAAGTCATGATTCCCGTACCGCAGCTCCCACGCGCCCCTCAGGCTGGCGACGGCACCCTTTCAAGCGCGCGAGCCGGACTTGCGCGGTGCCGCCTTGCGCGCGGGTCGCGCCGACGCCGCCTTGGGCTTGAGCAGGCCTGTGAGCAGCAGGTCCGTCATCTGCCGTGCCAGTTCCTTGCCGGAGAGGCGGCCTTCGGGAGTGAACCAGCGGGGCATCCAGTTAATGGCGCCCATGAAGGTGAACACCGCCAGCTTGGGATCGACGGGTCGAATGGAGCCGTCGCGGATGCCCACCTGCAGCATGGCGACGAAATTCTTCTCGAACTGGTCTCGCTGGCTGGCGACCTGCTCGCGGTCCTCTTCGCGCAACGCGTCCACCTCCATCAGCACGCCGCAGGCGCCGAGCTCCTCGGTCAGCATCTCGATGTAGCGCACCAGGGTGGCCCCCAGCATGTGCGCGCCGGTGCCGCCCTGCTCACGCCCCAGTTCGAACGAGCGCTTGCCGATCGACAGTGCCATCTGGTGGCACTCGTAAAGGATTTCCTGCTTGTCTTTGACGTAGTTGTAGAGCGTGCCCTTGGAAACCTGCAACGCCTTGGCCACGTCGTCCAGCGAAGTGTTGTGGTAGCCCCGCTTACTGAAGGTACGGCCGGCCTCCTTGATGACCGTTTCGCGCTTTATCCGCTGTATCTCTTCGTTGATCACGAGGTCGCTGTTCCACCGTGGCAAGGCCGTACTCCTGAAATTGCAACAGGCAATGTAGCAGAATTGAACCCAT
>CAZPNH010000068.1:0-7323 GCA_964587635.1 uncultured Bordetella sp. | reverse complement strand
TGTTTCCAGGCGAACAGCGGCCGTTCGCCCGAGCGCGGCGCGCGGTCGAGGCCCGGCAGGATGACGGTGTCCCACTCGAGGCCCTTGGCCTTGTGGATGGTCATGATCTCGACCGCGCCCGGGCCGGCGCCGACGTCGGGCAGCGCCCAGAGCTTCTCCAGCTTGTCTTCCAGCAGCGCGAGGTCCGGCAGGCCGCCCGCCTCTTCCAGCTTCTCCAGCTCGTCGAGGAAGATTTCGGCGTCTTCGAGATCCGTCTCGCTCTCGACGCAGGCCGGCCCGCCCAGCGCGAGCCAGGCGCCCTCGACGAGCGCGCGCAGGCTGCCGCGCATGCGCCCGGCGGGATCGAGGGCCTGGCGGAAGCGATCGAGGGAGGGAACGAGCTCCCAGACGGTTTTGTTTTTCGTGTTTTCGAAAAAAGAAGAAAGATCTTCAAGGGAGAGGCCCACCCACGGCGCCCGCAGGATCGCCAGCCACGCCACGCGGTCCGCCGGATGCAGCAGCGCGCGTGTGAGGGCGTAGAGGTCCTGCACCACCTGCTTCTCGCCCAGCGTCTCGATCTCCACCGCGCGGTAGCGGATGCCCGCGGCTTTCAATGCCGGGACGATCTCCGCGAGCGCGGTGCGGTTGCGCACGAGGATGGCGGCCGTGCCCTTCGCCGCCCTGAGGATCTCGATGGTCTTCGCCGCTTCCGCGGCGCGCTCGTAGGAACAATGCCACTCGACCGCGGGGCCGGGCTCGGCGGGCTTGTGGGTGGTGGACGGCGAATAGGGAACGGCGCCCGACGCCTCGTCCGCCTGCGGCGGCAGCACGGCGGGAAAGAAGGCGTTCACCCAGTTCACCACGCCCGCCTGCGAGCGGAAATTGGTGGACAGCGTGAGGGGTTCGAGCCGTACGCCGCCCAGGCCCTCGTGCCAGGCGCGCAGGAACAGTCCGACCTCGGCTTCGCGGAAGCGGTAGATGGACTGCATCGGGTCGCCGACGAGGAACACCGTGCGGCCGTCGCCCTCCTCCCACCCCGCGGTGAGCTGCTCGAGCAGCGCCCATTGCGACACGGAGGTGTCCTGGAACTCGTCCACGAGGATGTGCGAAATCCGCGCATCCAGGGACAGCAGCAGCTCGCTCGGATCGTCGGACGAGCCCAGGGCGGCGAGCGCGCTGTGGGAGATCTGCGTGAAATCCACCTGATTTTTTTCCGAAAAAGAAAAAATGAGCTGCCTGGCAGCGGGGATCAGCAGCGCGAGGATCGCCTCCAGCGCCTCCCATTGCGCGTCGTCGTACTTCTCCGGAGGCAATTTACGGAGAGGAATGAGAGCCCTGCGGATTTCTTCAGCGTCATGCCTTGAAGAAAGTTCCTGGGCCCTTTTGTTTTTCACCCGCCAGGTCAGTTTTTGAATCAGGAGTTCTTCGGCGAGTTCCGCAGACGCATCGGGAAGATATTTTCTCGCGGCAGAAAGAAGCCTTTCCCTTTCGGAACGCAGGACGGCTTCCAGCTCGGCGCGCGTGGGCGGATTGCCGGCGTTGCGCAGCCACTGGTCGCGCCTGGCGAGCATGGCGGCGAGCAGCCCGGCCGCCGCCGCGAGGTCGTTGTCCAGGTGCGCGAGGATCCGCGCGACGTGCGGGTTGCCGAAATCGCTCAGGGTCCTGAACGCCGCGTCGAAATAGAAGCCCGAAGCGTCTTCCACGATGCCCGGCTGCGCGCCGAAGCGCGCGAGCACCGGCATCTGCCGCGTGAGCGACGCGCAGAAGGCGTCCATGGTCATGATGCGCAGGCGGTGCGCGATCTCGCCCGCCCCCCGCGCAAGCGCGGGACTTTCCTGCAGTTCCTTGAGGACTCGCTTGCGCATCTCCGCCGCCGCCTTGCGGGTGAAGGTGATGGCGAGCACTTCCTCCGGATTTTTCGACAGATACAGCAGCTTCAGGTAGCGCTGCACCAGCAGCTCGGTCTTGCCCGAGCCGGCCGGCGCCTGCACGATGAAGGAATCCATATGCGCGAGCGCACGCTCGCGCACGGCCGCGTCGGCTATCATGGGCCTGGAGGCATCAGCCATGAGAGTCATTCCCGGCGACACCATGCCGGCGATCGATGCAAGGCTCGTGGGCGGCGGGCGCTGGACGCTCGCGGGCGAGAAGGCCGACAAGCTCGCGCTGCTCGCGTTCTACCGCGGCGTGTTCTGCCCGGTGTGCCGCGTCTGGCTGGGCGACCTGGACAAGCTCGTTCCCGAATTCGAGAAGCGCGGCGCGTCGGTGATCGCGCTCTCCTGCGACCGCAAGGAAGGCGCCGAGAATTCGGTCAAGGATTGGGGCCTGAAAAACCTGCGCGTCGGCTACGCGGTCGGCGTGGACGAGGCGAGGAAAGCGGGCCTGTTCATCTCCGAAGGGCGCGGCATCAACCCGGCCACGCAGCAGAGGGAGCCGGTGCTGTTCACCGAGCCCGCGCTGCTCGCGGTGCTGCCCGAGGGCATCCTCTACGCGGCGTGGATCCAGTCGCAACCCTACGCGCGCCCGCATATCGCGGAAATCCTCACCGCCGTGGACAACTTCATCGCGCGCGGATTGCCGGAGCCCAGAGGATCGGCCTGAAGGCCGATTGAAGGCGGCTCCGCCTGGCTTCACTCGCGCTCCTCCTCTTCGCTTTCATCGAGCGCGTTCAGGCGCTCGTGCACGCGGCAGAGCGGCTGCAGGTCGCAGTAGCGGCAGGTGGCGAAGCCCTTCTTCGGATCCACGCGCGCGGCGCCCTGGGCGTAGCCTGATGCCAGCGCTTCGAGTTCCGCCGTCCAGCTCGCGATCAGCCCGCCCCAGGATTTGGCCTGCCGCACGCCGGGGATTTCCTTCTCGTTCATCGACAGGCCGGCGAATTTCATGTCGCCCGTCCTGAGTTTCGCGAACGCCACGGCCGACACGTTCTCCTCGGCGGTCACCGCGTAGAGCGGCAGCTGCGGCTCGTCGGGCCGCTCGCGCAGCCAGTCGTTCGGCGTGACGCGGCTGCCGGTCTTGTAGTCGATCAGCGCGTGCGTGCCGTCCGCCAGTTTATCCATGCGGTCGATGCGCCCGTCAAACGACAGGCCGCCGATGGCGATCGGGCGTTTTTGTTCTATCTGAACGACTTCGAAAGGCTTGCGCTGGCGCTCGATCTCCAGCCATTCGCCGGCCAGGCGGATGAGACGCTGTTTTTCAAGCTCCGCGAAACGTCCTTCGATGTTCAGTGCATGCACTGCCTGTTCCGCCGAACGGGAAATCACCGAAGAGAGGTCGCTTTGCAAACCCTCCTGCGTCTTTGCCTCTTTCCAGATTCCCGCCATCAGCGCGTGCAGCAACTGGCCGCGCTGCATGGCGTCCAGTCCTTCGGAAGGCGCATCCAGCCCCTCGGCGGCAAGGCGATGGCGCGCGAAGGCGCGGAACGGGCAGGCGGCCTGGTCGGTGAGCACCCGCACGCCGCCCTTGATGGTTTTTGCATTTAATTGGGGCGCCTTGCCGTCGGGAATGGTTTCCATTCTTCCGGATTTGAATATCGACAGGCGCCAGGAAGAAAATTCCTCCGTCTTCACTTCGCCTTCCGGCACTGCCGCGATGAGCGGACTGGGCAGCAGGTCGCGGTCCTCTTCCTTCTCCGGATACGAGAACACGACTTCATCGGCCGCCGCCAGCCAGCCCTCGGTGATGCGCCGGTCGAGCGCGAGCGAGGTTTCGGCCGCCGCCTCCGGGATGCCGGCCTTCTTCTGCAGCGCGACCGGCAGGAAGGGATTCGGCCGCGCGACCAGCGGCCAGGCATCCTCGGTGAGCCCGCTCACCCACAGGCAGTCGAACTCGAGGCCCGCCGATTCGAGGATGCCGGCGACCTGGATGGGCGCGTCGGGCGTCTCGGGCTGGAACAGCGTGTCCGCGCAGATCCTGCGCAGCTGGCGCAGCGCTTTCTGCGCCGGCATTTTCCCGGCCACCAATCCCAGGCGCGAAAATTCCGCCAGCGCCGCGTTGAACTTGGCGCGCGCCTGGAACTCCTCCGAATCGGGCGCGCGCTCGCCCGGATAGCCGGCCGCCTCCAGCAGCGCGGTGAAATGCTGCGCCCAGAAGTGGGGAGAACTGTTTTCGGTTTTTTCCTTGCTCACCAGAAACAGCTTTTCCAGCAGAGCGCGCAGCAGCGGACAGCCCTCTATCGCCCCGACCAGCTTCGGCAGCGTGAGCCGCGGCGGCAGTTCCCTGCGCAGGCGCGCGTCGAGCAGCGCGCGCGCGGCGAGCTCCGTTTCGGCGCCGCTGATGAACGGCGACAGGACCAGCCGGCTGGCGGCTTCGAATTCGATTTCCTGGCAAGCCAGTTCCAGGATGCGCAAGGCAGCATCGACAACGGGAAACCCGTCCAGCGGTTCGCCGATGGAAATGTCGAAAGGCAGCGCCTGCTTCTCCGCCCCCGGCAGGTTCCAGCCGGGCCGCATGACGTTCGAGAATACGCGCAGCACTTCCTTGCGCCGCTGCGACAGGCCGGGCACGACCACGCCGATCCGCTGCGCGCCGCCCGCGAGCCGCGCCCTCGCCCACTGCGCCGCGGCTTCGAGCTCGTGGCGGGCGGAGGGATAGGACGTCCGGACGGATGCGGATGTTTTCCTTTCCGGTCCGGACGTCGCAAATTCAAACCGCCGCAGAAATTCCTCCGTTTGCGGCGGCAGCAGGTCGAAACCGTAAGCGACGAGCAGCTTCGGCTTCCTTCCCTCGAATTTCAGGTCGGGCAGACGCGCAGCGTCGATGAAACCGTGTCTGGCGTAGTCGCGCGCCCAGCGCGCGAACGCCTGCGTGTCCTCGTTGCCGGCGAACTTCACCGGCTCGGAAAATGCGACGCCGTCGATGCGCCAGGCGTGCGCGAGGCGCCAGGCGTCGGCGCAGCCGGCGGCGGCCTGCGACACCGACAGCAGCGGCGCGTCCGCGAGCACCGCTTCCCAGAGCGCGCGCTCCTGCGCCGGCGCCAGCAGCGGCGGCAGCGCCGCGCCGCCCTCGGAGTACAGGGCGTCTTCGTAGAGCCGTTCGATGAAAGCGCCCACCGGCAGGATGTCGGCGGCCTCCCAGGCCTCGAGGCCTTTCGCGGCCTGCGCCTGGTCGAACTCGCGCGCCAGCGCCTGCGCGAGGCGGCGGTTGGGGGTGACGACGGTGACCGCCGCCGGGTTGCCTTCCGGCGTGCCGGCGGCGAGGCGCGTGAACAGTTCGGGCTTGGAGAGCGCGGCCGGGGCCATCCGGCCGCAGTTTAGATTACTTCTTCGGCATGTCGTCCTTCTTCTCCATCTTGTCCATCTTGTCCATTTTTTCCATCTTGTCCTTCTTCATCATGCCGTCCTTTTTCTCCATCTTTTCCATCTTGTCCATTTTCTCCATCTTGTCCTTCTTCATGTCGTCGGCCCGGGCGGCGGATAGGGCGAAGGCGGCGGCAACGGCGGCAAGCAGGGCGAGCGTCTTTTTCATGGGTTTCTCCTAGGGTGGTTGGACGGCAATCCGCGATATGTCGGGCCGGACGCCCGTTCCTTACGGTCCTTGCACTCCCGGCGCATAATGGACGCCTATGGACGGCAGCGACGTACTGACGCTCGCCCGGGCCCAGTTCGGGCTCAACATCGCGTTCCATATCCTGTTTCCGTCGCTGACCATCGGCCTGGCCTGGCTGCTGGTCTACTTCCGCCTCAAGTACGCGCGCACCGGCGACGCCGGCTGGCTGGAGATCTACAAGCGCTGGACCAAGGTCTTCGCGCTCACCTTCGCCATGGGCGTGGTCTCCGGTATCACCATGTCGTTCCAGTTCGGCACCAACTGGCCGGGCTACATGAAGGCGGTCGGCAACATCGCCGGCCCGCTGCTTGCCTACGAGGTGCTGACCGCGTTCTTCCTCGAGGCGACTTTCCTCGGCGTGATGCTGTTCGGCATGAACCGCGTGCCGCCCTGGCTGCACATCGCGGCCACCTGCCTGGTGGCTTTCGGCACCACGCTCTCGGCGTTCTGGATCCTCGCGCTGAATTCCTGGATGCAGACGCCCGCCGGGCACGTGATCGTGACCGGCCCCTCGGGCGGCGTGCTGATCGCGGGCGACTGGCTCAAGGTGCTGTTCAACCCGTCCTTCCCCTACCGCTTCACCCACATGCTGCTCGCCTCCTTCCTCACCGCCTCGTTCGTGGTCGCGGGCCTCTCCGCGTGGCGCCTCCTGAACGCGTCCGGCGACGCGCTGGCGCAACGCGCGCTGCGCACCGGCATCCTGGTCGCCGCGGTGCTCGCGCCGCTGCAGGCCTTCGTCGGCGACCAGCACGGCCTCAACACGCTCGAGCACCAGCCGGCGAAAATCGCCGCCGTGGAAGCCCTGTGGCGCACGGAAAGAGGCATGCCGCTGGTGCTGTTCGCGATCCCGAACGAGCAGACGAAGAAGAACGACTACGCCGTCGAGGTGCCGAAACTCGGCAGCTTCGTGCTGCGGCACGATTTCGACGCCGAGGTGAAGGGCCTGGACGCCTTCGCGGACCATCCGCCGGTGGCGCCGGTGTTCTTCGCTTTCCGCGCCATGGTGGGCGTGGCGCTGCTCATGATCGGCATTTCCTGGTTCTGCGCCTTCATGCTCTACAAGAAGAGAAGCTTTCCGCGCTGGCTGCTCTGGTGCCTCGCCGGCTTCACCTTCTCCGGCTGGATCGCCACGCTGTGCGGCTGGCTGGTGACCGAGATCGGCCGCCAGCCCTGGCTCGTCACCGGCATCCTGAAGACCGCCGACGCGACCGGCACCATCAGCGGGGCCGAGCTGGGCGCGAGCCTCACCGGCTACGTGCTCACCTACAGCCTGATGCTCATCGCCTACATGGTGGTGCTCACGCACCTGGCCGGCAAGGGATCCACGCAATGACCAGCGACCTGCCGCTGCTGCCGCTGATCTTCGCCTTCCTCATGGGCGCGGCGATCCTCGCCTACGTGGTGCTGGACGGCTACGACCTCGGCGTCGGCATGCTCATGCCCGCGGCCGACGAGCGCGAGCAGAACCTCATGGTGAATTCCATCGGACCGTTCTGGGACGCGAACGAAACCTGGCTGGTGCTGGGCGTCGGCATCCTGCTGGTGGCCTTCCCCGCCTCGCACGGCGTCATCCTGCAGGCGCTCTACCTGCCGGCGGCGGCGATGCTCGTCGGCCTGATGCTGCGCGGCGTGGCCTTCGAATTCCGCATGAAGGCCGAGGGCTGGCACCGCGAGCTGTGGAACTGGCTGTTCTGGGCCGGCTCCTTCCTCGCCTCGTTCGCGCAGGGAGTGATGCTCGGACGCTACCTCACGGGCTTCGCGCCCGGCGTTGCCCTGAAGACGGCCGATGGGGCCTGGCGC
>CAZPNH010000067.1:0-7360 GCA_964587635.1 uncultured Bordetella sp. | reverse complement strand
CCGGGCTAGACCGAGATCATCTGCGTTTCGCCGGGCCTCATGACCGAGACCTGGACCGAAGGCGCGATCTGCGCCATCGCCTTGCGGAACTCTTCGACCGCTTCGACGCCTTTGACGAGCGGATTGTGCGCATAGTGCACGGGAATTGCGTGCGAAACGCCCAGCCACTGGCACGCCAGCGCGGCTTCTTCCGGTCCCATGGTGAAAGGGCCGTCACCCACGCATATGACCGCGACGTTGGGCCGGTAGCGCTGGCCGAGCATCTTCATGTCGCCAAACAGGTCGGTGTCGCCGCTGATGTAGACGCGGGCGCCGCCGATGTCCAGCATGTAGCCGGCGGCCGGGAAGGCGTGGAACGTCGAATGCACCGCGGGCACGAGGCGCGCCGTCATGGCGCCATGCCGCGAGGTGCCGCCGAAGTTCATGCCTGCGCCGCCGTTGACGACGATTTTCGCCGGATCCAGGTCCGCTTTCTTGAAATCCGGCACCAGGCCGGTCGGCGCGCGCATCAGGTCGCTCTGTCCCGTCGTCATGACCGGCACGCCGGCATCGACGAGCGCCTTGAGGGCCTCGAAATAGTCGCCCATGTGGTCGCCGTGGTCGTGCGTCAGCAGCACGAACACCGCCTCCGGGTTCTTGCCGCGCACGTACTGGGCGAACGCTTCCTTGCTGCTGTACTCCGCGGGCTTCGGCACGTTGAAGCGCGTCCAGCCGGCGTTGCTCCAGAACCAGGCGTCGCCGTAGGCGATCTGCTTGTAGTCCGGCGTCGCCAGTTCCACGATGCCGCCGCCCAGCCAGCGTACGGAAAACCGGCCGCCTGCGAGCCTCGCGCTTCCGCCAGTGCCCTCGCCGGGCTGCATTGCCGTGCTGCAGCCGCCCAGCGCAAGCGCGCCGCCAAGGGCCAGCATCCCGCGCAAAACCGTGCGCCGACTCGTATCTGCTTTGCTCATGGTCACTCCTCCGTAGGGTGTCAAAGCATAGCAAGGATCCATTCTTGCGCTGCAGCAGCGGCGGCGAGGCAAGGCTTGATCCCGGTCAAGTGCGGGAATGCGCCGCTTGCTGCACTGTTCACCGCTCGAATGCCAACCCGAAGGAGTAAGCCCATGAAAAAGTTTCTGATCGCAGCCGCGGCCATCCTGGCCACGGGCACGAGCTTTGCGCAGCAGCCGAATCCGATGGACAACATCCCGGAAAAGATGCCGTTCGACATTCCCTACGGCCCGCCGATTTCGCTCGAGCGCGCCGAGGCGGCGATCGCCGCGGCGGTCGCCGAGGCGAAGAAGCGCGACTGGAAACTGAACGTCGCCGTAGTGGATTCTGGCGGCAACCTGGTCGCCTTCCAGCGCATGGACGGGGCGCAGATCGCCTCGATCAAGATTTCCCAGCACAAGGCGACGACGGCGGCCGAGTTCCGGCGCGAAACCAAGGTGTTCGAAGCCGGCATCCAGAGCGGCCTGAACTACCTCATCACGCTCGACGGCGTCATCGGCTCCAGGGGCGGCATCCTGCTGATGGACGGCGGCAGGCTCATCGGCGCCATCGGCTGCTCGGGCGGCACGGGCTCGCAGGACGAGGTCGGCTGCAAGGCCGGCGCGGCGGCCGTCAACAAATAGCAGCCCTGCAGTAGGAAATCAGCCGAGGACGATCACGCGCTCTTTGGCGAGCGCGTCGATCTCCCCGGCGCTGTACCCCAGTCCCGAAAGCAGGCCGCGCGCGCCTTCGCCCACCGCGGGCGGCTGGTGGCGCATCGGCAGGCGCTTGCCGTCCAGCTCGAGCGGCAGCGTGGGTGCGCGGAAGGTCATGCCGCGCGGATCGCGCATTTCCATCAGGCCGCCCGAAGCGTTCAGGTGCGGGTCGTCGAACAGCTCGGCGGGCCGGGTGATCGGCGCGTAGGGGAGGCCGATCGCCTCCAGCTTTTTTTCCAGGTCGGCGCGCGTCCAGCGCTTGAAGGTTTCGCCCAGGCGCGGGATCAGCCAGCCGCGCTCCTTCACGCGCTGCGAATTGGTCTTCAGGCGCGCATCCGAGCCGAGTTCGCTTTCCTGGAATTCGCGGCAGAACACTTCCCACTGCGTGTCGGTGACCACGCCGACGAACAGCCGGTCGTCGCTGGTGGCGAAGATGTCGTAGATGCCCCAGGCGGGTTTCTTGACCGACATCGGCGGCGGTTCCTCGCCCGTGATGGCGTACTGCGCCATGTGCTGGCCGACCAGGAACACCGTGTTCTCGAACAGCGCGCTCTTCACCAGCTTGCCGCGCCCGGTGCTTTCCCGTTCGCGCAAGGCGGCGAGGATGCCGATAGCGGCGAACATGCCGCCCATGATGTCGTTCACGGAGGAACCGACGCGCAGCGGCCGGTCGGGCAGGCCGGTCATGTAGGCGAGGCCGCCCATCATCTGCACCACTTCATCCAGCGCCGGGCGGTGGTCGTAGGGGCCGCTCAGGAAGCCTTTCAGGGTGCAGTAGACGAGCTTCGGATGCTTCTTCGACAGCGCGTCGTAGCCAAGCCCCAGCTTGTCCAGGGCTCCGGGCCTGAAGTTTTCTGTCACTACGTCCGCACTTGAAATCAGTTTCAGAACAAGTTGAAGACCTTTTTCCGTCTTCATGTCGACGGCCAGGCTCTTCTTGTTGCGGTTGAAGATCGGGTAGAAGCCGGCGCCCGCGCCCATCAGGCGGCGCGTGTTGTCGCCTTCGAGCGGTTCCACCTTGATGACGTCGGCGCCGAGATCCGCGAGCACGAGGCCGCAGGTCGGCCCCATGACCATATGCGCAAACTCGACGACCCGCACCCCATCAAGCGGCAGCACGGAACCCCTTGGGAACGCCGGCCAGCGCCATGTGCCCGTACACAGGCTCTTCAGGCAGCGCTGCGACCATCAGCTTGCGCGCCTCCATGAGCTTGTCCAGGTCAATGCCGGTGGAAGCGCCCATGCTCTCGAACATGAACACCAGGTCTTCGGTGATGACGTTGCCGCTCGCACCGGGCGCGAACGGGCAGCCGCCCAGGCCGCCCATGGAGCTGTCGAAATGGCGCACGCCTACTTCATAGGCGGCGAGCGCGTTGGCGAGGCCGAGGCCGCGCGTGTTGTGCAGGTGCGCGGTCCTCAGCTTGGCGCCGATTTCCTTCCTGACCCGCGCGAACATGCGCTTGATCTGCGCGGGGTTGGCGTAGCCCACGGTATCGGCCAGCGACACGTGGTCGCAGAATTCCGCCAGCGCGGCGGCGATGCGGACCACGTCGTCCTCCGGCACGTCGCCCTGCATGGTGCAGCCGAAGGCCGTGGACACGGCGCCTTCGACCAGCACGCCCGGGTGCGGGTGCTGCGCGCACTTGCGCACTTCTTCGACCATCTGCTCGGGCGTCATGCGCACGTTCGATTCGCTGTGCTGGCGGCTGGCCGAGACCGGGAAGGTGACCTTGTGGGCGCCGGCGGCGAGCGCGCGCTCGAAGCCCTTGAGGTTGGGCGCGAGCACGACCACCTGCACGTTTTTCAGCGTCAGCGCGAAAGAAACGATTTCGGCGGTATCCGCCATGGCCGGGATCAGCCTGGGCGGCACGAAGGAGCCGACCTCGATTTCCGGCACGCCGGCATCGGCGATGGCCTTCACCCAGGCCTTTTTCGCCTCGGTGGGCATCTGCTGGCGGGCGTTCTGCAGCCCGTCGCGCGGGCCGACTTCGCGGATGTGGATTTGCCTCATCGCGCCATTTTATCCCTCTCTATCCGCAGCAAGGCGAACCCGCACAGCGCCGCGCAGGCGGCGAAGGCGAGCATTGCCCACAGCGTCGCGCCCCAGCCGCCGAAGCGCGTGGCCAGCCAGGCGAGGGCGATCGGCCCGCAGAACTGGCCGATCTGCGAGGCCTGCATCACCATGCCGTTGCCGGTGCTGATGTGCTGGGGCGTCTTCGCGTGCACCGGCAGGCCCGAGAAAATCGCGCCCGGGATCACCCCCGCGCAGCCCGAAAACACCAGGCACAGCAGGTAGCGCACCGCGTCGGGAAGGAGAGCGCCCAGCATGCCGGCGGAGCAGGCCGCCATGACCGCGCTGGCGCCGATCACCAGCGGCCCGCGCCGTACCCCGTGCGCCAGCAGCCAGCCGCCGGCGATGTTGCCCGGCGCGTTCACCAGCACCATCAGCGCGGTGAGCAGCGCCGCCATCGAAGCGGAGGCGCCGCGCTCATCCACGAGGAAGGTCGGCAGCCAGATCATCACGGAGGCCCACTGCGAGACGTAAAACATGAACAGCAGGGCGAGCGCGATGTTGCCGCGCTGCGCGAGCGATTCGGCGATCAGCCGCAGCGAGGCGATGCCGCCGTGCCGCGGATTCGGCGCGTAGCGCGCGGCGAGCGCGAAGCAGGCCGCAGCGCCGGCCGCCAGCAGCACCCACAGGCCGCGCCAGCCCCAGGCGGCGATCACCGGCGGCGCGACCAGCAGCGCGATGCCGCCGCCGGCCGGCATGTAGGCGGCCCACAGGCCGAGCGCCTTGGCGCGGTCGCGCGCATCATCGGCGGCGCTCGCTATGAGCGCGGAGCCCGAGACCGTGAACAGGATGAAGCCGATGCCTTCGAGGAAGCGCGAGGCGAGCAGCAGCGGGAAATTCCACGCGGCCGCGCCCAGCAGGCCGGAGAACGCCAGGATCGCGAGGCCGCCGAGGCCGAGGCGGCGGTGGCCGTAGCGGTCGCACATCGTGCCGGCCAGGATGCCGGTCAGCGCGCCCATGGCATTGAAGGTGGTGGCGATGAAGCCCGACTGCAGCAGCGACAGGCCGAGCTCGGCGCGCTGCAGCGGCAACGCCGGCGCCACCTTGGTCATGTAGGCGCCGCAGATCAGGCCGGCACCGAACACCGCCCAGATGGCGCCCCAGCGGGTAGGGCTCGTGCTTATGCCGCGGTGACCGGAATTTTCAGTTCGACGATTTTCTTCGACCATTCGGCCGGGCCGGTGTTGTGCACCGACGTGCCGTTGGCATCGACCGCCACCGTCACCGGCATGTCCTTGACCTCGAATTCATGGATCGCCTCCATGCCGAGGTCTTCGAAGGCCAGCACGCGCGATTTCTTGATCGCTTTGGAAACCAGATAGGCCGCGCCGCCCACCGCCATCAGGTAGGCCGCCTTGTGCTTCTTGATCGCATCCAGTGCGACCGGACCGCGCTCCGCCTTGCCGACCATCGCGATGAGGCCGGTCTGCGCGAGCATCATCTCGGTGAACTTGTCCATGCGCGTGGATGTCGTGGGGCCCGCCGGTCCGACGACTTCCTCACGCACCGGATCGACCGGGCCCACGTAGTAGATGACCCGGTTGGTGAAATCCACCGGCAGCTTCTCGCCTTTCGCCAGCATGTCCTGGATCCGTTTATGCGCCGCGTCGCGGCCGGTGAGCATTTTTCCGGACAGCAGGAGCCGCTGCCCCGGCTGCCACTTGGCAATGACGTCTTTGGTCAGGGCATTCAAATCCACCCGGGTGGAGCTGGCGTCCGCCGTCCAGGTGACCTTGGGCCAGTCGCTGAGCGAAGGCGCTTCGAATTCCGCCGGGCCGGAGCCGTCGAGCACGAAGTGCGCGTGCCGGGTCGCGGCGCAGTTCGGGATCATCGCCACCGGGCGGTTGGCTGCGTGCGCGGGGTAGGTGAGGATCTTCACGTCGAGCACCGTGGACAGGCCGCCCAGCCCCTGCGCGCCGATGCCGAGCGCGTTGACGCGGTCGTAGATCTCGATGCGCAGCTCCTCGACCTTGTTTTTCGGCCCGCGCGCCTTGAGCTCGGCCATGTCGATGGATTCCATGAGGGATTCCTTGGCCATCAGCATCGCTTTCTCGGCGGTGCCGCCGACGCCGATGCCGAGCATGCCCGGCGGGCACCAGCCCGCGCCCATGCTGGGAACGGTTTTCACGACCCAATCGGCGATGGAATCGGAGGGATTGAGCATCACGAACTTGGATTTCGCCTCCGAGCCGCCCCCCTTCGCGGCCACGCCGACTTCCAGCTTGTCGCCGGCCACCATCTGCACGTTGATCACGGCCGGCGTGTTGTCGCGCGTGTTCTTCCGGCCGAAATCGGACTCGTCCAGCACCGAGGCGCGCAGCTTGTTGTCGGGGTCCATGTACGCCCTGCGCACGCCTTCGTTGACCACGTCTTCCAGCGGCGTCTGGAAATCGAATTGCACGCCCATGCCGATCTTGAGGAACACGTTGACGATGCCGGTGTCCTGGCAGATCGGGCGGTGGCCTTCGGCGCACATGCGCGAGTTGGTGAGGATCTGCGCGATGGCGTCCTTGGCGGCGGGCGACTGCTCGCGCTCGTAGGCGCGGCCCAGGGCCTGGATGTAGTCGAGCGGATGGTAGTAGGAGATGAATTGCAGTGCGTCGGCGACGCTCTGCACCAGGTCTTCTTTCCGGATGGGGGCCATGGCGGCAAGATGCTTTACAAGGCTTTGAATTGGTGATTTTATCGCTTCTTCAGGAGGATCCAATGTCATCGCAGATCGAATCGGTACTGTCCGAGACGCGCGTGTTTCCGCCGTCGGCGGCCTTCGTCAAGCAGGCCAACATCTCGGGCATGGACGCCTACCGCAAGCTGTGCGCGGAGGCGGAGAAGGATTTCGAGGGCTACTGGGCGCGGCTGGCGAAGGAGCACCTGCTGTGGCACAAGCCTTTCACCAAAACCCTGGACGAATCCAAGGCGCCGTTCTTCCGCTGGTTCTACGACGGCGAGACCAACGCCTCGTACAACTGCCTCGACCGGCACCTGAAAACCCAGCCGGACAAGACCGCGATCTTGTTCGAGGCCGACGACGGCAAGGTGACGAAGATCTCCTACAAGTCGCTGTACCACGAGGTGTGCAGGCTCGCGAACGGCCTGAAGGCGAAGGGCATCAGGAAGGGCGAGCGCGTCCTCATCTACATGCCGATGTCGATCCAGGCGGTGGTGGCAATGCAGGCCTGCGCGCGCATCGGCGCCATCCATTCGGTGGTGTTCGGCGGCTTCTCGGCGAAGAGCGTGCACGAGCGCCTCCTCGATACCGGCGCGATCGCGGTGCTCACCGCGGACGGCCAGTTCCGCGGCGGCAAGGAAATTCCCCTCAAGCCCGTGATCGACGAGGCGTTCGCGCTCGGCGGTTGCGAAACGGTGAAGACGGTCATCGTCTACAAGCGCTCGGGCAGCGCGGTACCGATGACCGCGGGCCGCGATCTGTGGTGGGACGACGCCGTGAAGGGGCAGGCCGATACCTGCGAACCGGAGTGGGTCAACGCAGAGCATCCGCTCTTCATCCTCTACACCTCGGGTTCGACCGGCAAGCCGAAGGGCGTGCAGCACTCGACCGCGGGCTACCTGCTGTGGGCGAGCCTGACCATGAAGTGGGTGTTCG
>CAZPNH010000066.1:0-7449 GCA_964587635.1 uncultured Bordetella sp. | reverse complement strand
GATCGCGCTGGCGCTGGCCTGCAATCCGCAGCTGCTGATCGCGGACGAGCCGACCACGGCGCTGGACGTCACCACGCAGGCCGCCATCATGGAACTGGTGAGCAGTCTCGCGCGCGAGCGCAAGATGGCGACCATCCTCATCACCCACGACCTCGCGCTCGCCTCCGAGTACTGCGACCGCATCGTGGTGATGCATGCCGGGCACATGGTGGAGGCGGCACCGACCGGCGAGCTGTGCAGGAATCCCCGGCACCCCTATACGGCCAGGCTCATCGCCTCCACGCCGGCGCCGGCGCAGAGCATCGACACGCTGGCGTCCATCCCGGGCAACCTGCCGGACCTGCGGCGCGGCGATTTGCCGAGCTGCCGCTTCCTCAAGCGCTGCGAGCGGGCGCAGGAGGACTGCGTCTCGGGTTCCCTGCCTTCGAAGGAACTGTCGCCGGACCATTCGGTACGCTGCTTCCATCCGCTATGAACAACGTGCTCGACTGCGTCGAGGTGAAGAAGCATTTCCCGGTGGGCAAGGGCGCGCTGCTGCACGCGGTGGACGACGTGAGCTTCTTTATCGGCGAAGGCGAGAGCATCGGCCTGGTGGGCGAGTCGGGCTGCGGCAAATCCACGCTGGTGCGCCTCATCACGCGCATGCTCGACCCGACAGCGGGCGACATCATCTACCGCGGCCGCAACATCGGCTTCATCCCGGCGCGCCAGTTCGCCGGCACGCAGTTCCGGCCGAAAATCCAGATGGTGTTCCAGGACCCGACCGACAGCCTCAATCCGCGCCACACCGCCTTCGACGCCATCGCCGAGCCCATCCGCCGGCTGGGCAGCACCGAGCACCTGGAACTGCAGGTCTCGGAAGCGGCGCGCAAGGTGGGGCTGCCGGAGGAACTGCTGCCGCGCTATCCGCACCAGCTCTCGGGCGGGCAGAAGGCGCGCGTGGGCATCGCGCGCGCGATCGCCATGATGCCGGACCTGCTGGTGCTGGACGAGCCGACCGCCGCGCTCGACGTGTCGGTGCAGGCGACGATACTCAGGCTGCTCGCGGATCTGAAGCGCGAGCTCGGCATGAGCTACCTGTTCGTGTCGCACGATCTCAACGTGGTGCGCATGCTCTGCGACCGCGTGATCGTGATGTACCTGGGGCGCATCGTCGAGCAGGGGCCGGCGGCGGAACTATTTCAGAATCCGGCGCATCCCTACACGCGTGCGCTGGTGAAAGCCATTCCGTCCATCGGCGGGCGGCCCGGCGAGCGCGAAGTGCTCAGCGGCGAGCCGCGCAGCCCGATCAATCCCGATCCGAACGTCTGCCGCTTCTACGGCCGCTGCCCGCAGCAGCGCGACCGCTGCCGCACCGAGGCGCCGCTATTGCGCGAGATCCGGCCCGGCGTCGTCGCCGCCTGCCACTACGCCTAGGCGGCGCCGTCGCCGGCTAGCGGCGGTGTCCCGGGTCGCGTTCCCAGTTGCCGTGGTCCTTCGCCCAGTGGCCCGGCTCGAAATGCCAGTGGTGGCCGCGCTCCTCGGCATGCTGCTCCCAGCGTTCCGGCACCCAGTAGTAGCCAGGCCGCGACTGCATCCAGCGGCCGGCCACCCACACGTGCCGGTTGCCTTCCCAGGCCCAGTAGCCCGGCGCCCAGACGAAGCCGGGGCGGGGAGCGGGAATGACCTCCACCTGCGGCGCCGGCGGCCCGATGTCGATGCCGAAATTGAGGTTGATTACCGCCAGGGCCGGGACTGTCCAGCTGCCCAGGGCAAGCGCCGCGCCGAGAATCAGGGTTTTCGTTTTGGTCATGGATCGCCTCCTCGTCTTGTCCAATCAACGACGATATACGCCGTTCGCTGACGCGGAGTTGTAACCAATCGTTAACGGCGATAATCGGGGGATGGACGACACCGCCGATACCCTGAGGTTGCTGCAGGAAAGCATTCGCCGTTTTGTCGAGAAGGAAATAGTTCCGCAAGCCCCCGCGTGGGAGGAACAGGGCTTCGTGCCGCGCGAGGTGCTGCGCGACATGGGCAGGCTGGGCTTTCTCGGGCTGCGCTACCCGGAGGAGTTCGGCGGCGGCGCGCTGGATGCGCGCGCGACCGCGCTGCTCGCCGAGGAACTCGGCCGCTCGACCTTCGGCGGCTTCGCCATCACCGTGCTCGTGCACACCGACATGGCGTCGCCGCACCTCGTCAATGCCGGATCGCCGGAACAGATCAGGAAGTACATGCCGGGCATCGTGTCGGGCGAACTGATCACAGCGGTCGGCATCACCGAGCCGGACGCCGGCTCGGACGTGAAGGGCATCAAGACGCGCGCGGTGCGGGACGGCGACGGCTACGTCCTGACCGGCTCGAAGATGTTCATCACCAACGGCGCGCTCGCCGACCTCTACTTCATCGCCGCCAAGACCGATCCCGCGGCGGGTTCGAAGGGCGTCTCGATGTTCATCGTCGAGAAGGGGATGAAAGGATTCTCAGTCGGCCGCAAGCTGGACAAGATGGGCTGGCGCTCCTCCGACACCGCGGAGCTCGTGTTCGACGGCTGCCGCGTGCCCGCCGCCCACCTGTTAGGGGAAGAAAACCGCGGCTTCTACGCCATCATGAAGAATTTCCAGAACGAGCGCACCGCCATCGCCGCCATGGCCATGGGCGAGGCGGCGCGCGCCATCGAGATGACGCTCGAGTACGTGCGCACGCGCAAGGCCTTCGGCGCCACGCTGTGGGACAAGCAGGCGATCCGCCAGCGCCTGTCCATGCTGGCCGCCCGCGTCGAGGCGGGGCGCCAGCTGGTGCGGCACGCCGCCGCGCTGGACGCGGAAGGCCGCGATTGCGTCAAGGAAGTCTCCATGGCCAAGGCCTACTGCGCCGAGCTGCTGAACGACGTGGTCTACGACTGCCTGCAGTTCCACGGCGGCTTCGGCTACATCAGGGAATCCGCCATCGAACGCATGTACCGCGACGCGCGCGTGCAGACCATCGGCGGCGGCGCCACAGAAGTGATGCTGGAAGAGGTGGCTAAGCGGCTTTGAGCAGCGCCTGCACCAGGCGCAGCCAGAGGATGCCCAGCACCACGTTGCTGGCGGCGTAGACGCTCAGGCGGTGCGACACCTTGTTGTAGCTGAGGTGCACCAGGCTGTGGCCCGCGCGCAGCGCCACGTAGAGCCAGGCGAGCCAGACGAAACTTTCATTCGCGGTCTTCGTGACGTAGAGCGTCAGGCAGGCGACGTAGAACAGCAGCGGCAGCTCGAGCAGGTTCATCATGTTGCGGTTCGGGATGCGCACCTTCGCCGGCACCCGCTCCGACTCGCCGTACTTGAAATCGTCCATCGCCACCTGCTTGCGCGCGCCGGCCGTGAAGCGCGCGTAGGGAATCATCAGCAGCACGATGAAGGTCAGCGCCACCAGCCCGCCCATCGGCAGGAGGATGTCGGCCTGGTTCACGGCGCGCCGCCCGACGTGGCAAGCGCGACGGCGTGCGCGACGCCCAGCTTGGGGCTGCTCAGCGCGGTGATGCCCATTTGGGCGAGCGGTTCCGCCGCCTGCGCCATGGAAGCCTGCGCAAGCACCACCACCTTCGATGCGGCGTCCGCCTGCGACACGGCCTTGACGATGGCATTGACGTAGCTCGCCTGGTCGCCCGCGAGGAAATGCCGCCACGCATCCGGCACCAGCAGAGGTTCGATGCGGGGGCGGGTGCCCAGGCGTTCCGCCGACGATTGCAGCAGGGCGGTCGTCGGGCCGAGCGTGCTTTCGAGCGCCGCGACCAGCAGCACGGTCCGGCCGCTCTGCACGGCTGCATCCGCCATGGCGCGGTCGACGCGCGCCGCCTTGAACGCGCCGCCTGTGTCCATCGCCTCGGCGACGCCGCCGATGGTGGAGCAGGTGCAGACCACCACGGGCGCGCCGCCCGCGCCGGCGTCCGCCATCGCCCGTTCGATGCGCGCGATCAGCGCCGCGCCCTGCGTGCCGTCGCGCTGGGCGTCGGCGAGAAGGTCCTCGCGCACCACGTGCGCGACGCGCAACGCGGGCGCCATTTCCTGCATGAGCGTCGCGAACGTCGGCACGTGCACGGGCGAGGTGTGCAGGAAGGCGACGTCGTGCTGATTCTTACCCGGCATCGCGTTCCTTCCCGGCCCGCAGAATGGCGAACCGCCAGCGCACGAGGCCGATGGCGTAGCTCATGTAGTAGCCCGCCAGCAGCCCGAACACGGACAGGGTGAGGGGGCTGCGCGCGAAGTCCTCGATGCCGTGCGGCAGGGCCGGGTTGATGGCATACACCTCGGCCAGGCGGTAAATGATGCGCGCGACGAACAGCAGCGAGAGCGCGATGCCCAGGTGCGCGTTGGGCGTGTAGAACAGGCCTTCCGGCGTGGGCTCGAAGCTCGTCTTGCCCAGGCCGAAGACGCCCAGCCACGCGCCCAGGCCCAGGCCGCCCGCGAGCCACCACAGCCGCTCGGGATGCGCGTGCGCGGCGAACCCGAGCAGCACGATGAGGAGGGGAAACACGGCCAGCGTGATCCAGGGGCGGATTTTCGACAAGCGCTGCCGCCCGACCATGCGGCGGAAGCGGGAGTAGGCGCGCCAGGCGATGAGCGGCAGCAGGACCAGCAGAGTGATCGTGGTGGTGGGCGGGGCTTGCACGGCGGGTCCTTAAAGTCCCACGCCCCGGGCCATGAGGCTGGCGCAGAAGGCCGCGCCCAGCAGCAGGACAAGTTCGGCGCGCAGGATCAGCATGATCCGCGTGTATTCCGTTTCGGTGACGATGGGCGCCGCGCCCTTGCGCGTCTGCGCGCCCCATTTGATGAAGCGGATGGTGGGATAGATGGAGAGCAGGCCGGCCAGCAGGAACAGGCAGAGTTTCGCGTGGAAGAACGGGCTGGCCCAGTAGAACGCCGGGCCCTTGCCGAAGTAGTACACGCGCAGAAAGCCCACCACCAGCACCCAGGCGGCGAAAACGCCGTACCACAGGTCGCAGCGCTGGATGCGCCTGGCCTCCGCGAGGCTGGGCGTGCGGCTCATCGTCTGCCACTCCAGGAACACGGTTCCGAAAATGCCGAACACGGCCACGAAGTGGAGGAAGGCGAAGGCGGCGCTGGTGATCACGGCCGCAATTGTACGAGTACGCGCGGCATCACTTGCGTGCCTTCAACACCTGCGCGCGCTGCTCGGGCGTGAGGTTGTAGAACATCCGGCATACCGACCGGGCGTCGTGGTCGGTGACGGCGTAAGGCCACGCGCACTCGGGCGTAACCACCCTGTCCTCGTTCGCTCCACGGGCTGGATCGGACGCGTGGAATCCGGAACCCGCGAACCCACCCAGGACCAGAGCCCAGAATGCCGCGGCCAGGATGGCCAGGAAGGTGAGTATGACGATGATCGACCACTTGATCGCCGCGTAGAGCTTCGGAAATCGTATCCCCTCTACGGAAGCGATGACCGATTCCGGCTCGGGCGGGGACTCAACGCGCATAAATGATCCGGCCTGCGCGGATCGTGTAGCGCACTTTCGAGAAATTGCGTGCGTCCTCCGCCGGGTCGGCTTCGAGGACGACGAGATCGGCGTCCATTCCCGGCGCGATGCGGCCGCGCCGGTCGCCCGCCTTGAATCTGGCGGCGGGCGCAGTGGTGAGCGACGCGAGGATCTGCATCGGGGTGAGGCCGGCCTGCGCCATGCGCCGGTATTCGTCGGCCGTATCGTAGTCGGCCATGTAGCCGACGTCGGTGCCGAAGAGCACCTGGCCGCCGGCGCGCGCAAATGCCTGCAACTGCTGCACGCCGTTCGCGGTGATTTCTTCCGCGCGTTCGGCAGTGCCGCCGAAGCGCAGGACTTCGTAACGCCAGAGCTTGAGGGTGGGCGTCAGCGATATCCCGTTCTGCCGCAGCTTCGCCGCCAGCGCGTCGTCCCAGGGGCTGCCTGTCGGGGTGGTATGCGCAAGGATATCGACGCCGGTTTCGATCGCGATGCGGACGCCTTCGTCGTTCGAGGGGTGGGTGTAGACCAGCGCGCCGTGGCCATGCGCTTCCGCGACGGCGGCACGGGCGATCTCCGCTTTCATCGGCCGCACGGAGCCGCGCGCGATCAGGGCACCCGTGAAGAGCTTGATCACGTCGGCGCCTTCCGCAAGGTTCCGCCGCACGGCCGCCGCGGCCTCGCCGGGCGTCGAAGGCTGGTCGAGGTACTTCAGGACGTCGGCCGGCACGCGCTCCTTCACATAGAACGGGATGCCGTCTTCGGGATAGATCGAACTGCCGGCCGTCAGGATGCGCGGGCCGGCGACTTCCAGCGACTCGATCCTGCCGCGCAGCGCCACCGTGTTTTCGAGGAATGACCCGGTGTCCACCACCGAGGTGAATCCGTACCGCGTCAGCATCGCGCGCAACGACTGTTCGAGGTCCTCGCGCGGCCGGGTGGCGGCGTCCGCCCACTTGGACTCGGAGAAATGGATGTGGCTGTTCTGGAAGCCCGCGGTTACGTAGAGTCCGGCGCAGTCCAGCGTTTTCGTGCCCGGCGGAATGACGATGCCGCTCCCGGCAGCCTTGATGCGGCCGGCTTCGATCAGCACCGTGCCGTTCCGGATTGGCGCGGCGTCCGGCGATACATAGATCGTCGCGCCGGTCAGCGCGAGGAGGTCGCCTTCCGCGGCCGGGCAGGAAGCTGCTGCCCCCACCGCCAGCCCGAGCAGCAGCGTCCTGGCGAATCTGTTCATGCCCGCCGTTTCAAAGGCTCAAGCTTCCGGATACACCGTGTAGCGCACGAAGTCGCTATGCGGCGTGAACTTGTCGTACAGGCCGCGGGCGCGGTAGTTGTTCAGCCGGGTGTGCCAATAGAGCCTGGACCAGCCTTTGCGCTTCATTTCGGCCACCAGCCAGTCGATGAGCTTCTCGCCGACCCCGGCCGCGCGCTGCGCGGGATCGACGAACAGGTCGCCCAGGTAGCAGACCGGTGTGAACCCCAGCGTGTGTTCGTGGAGGACGTAGTTGGCGATGCCGATCACGCCGCGCTGTCGATCCTCCGCGACGATCGCGTGGATCGGCGAGGCGTCATCCAGGATGCGCGCCCACGTGCGGCGGGTGACGGGACGCGACAACGTCCACGTCTGGGCCGGCGAATGCCACGTGCACGCGGGCATCAACGGCGACGAGCTCACCGAGCAGGCCCGCGCCAACCCTGATGCAGAGCTGTTCGTGCACCCCGAATGCGGTTGTGCCACTTCCGCTCTCTACCTCGCGGGCGAGGGCGCGTTCCCGCCCGAGCGGGTGAAGATCCTGTCCACCGGCGGCATGTTGGACGCGGCGCACCAGACGCGGGCTCGCAAGGTGCTGGTCGCCACCGAGGTCGGCATGCTGCACCAGCTCCGTCGCGCCGCACCGGAGGTCGACTTCCAGGCCGTGAATGATCGCGCGTCGTGCAAGTACATGAAGATGATCACCCTGGCGGCGCTGCTGCGCTGCCTGCTCGAC
>CAZPNH010000065.1:0-7515 GCA_964587635.1 uncultured Bordetella sp. | reverse complement strand
CACAGACGACCGCACCATCCAGGACGTAGACACTTTCAGCGCACGCATCCGGCATACGATCGAACCGGGCTTCACATTGCGCAACCAGACGCAGTACAGCCGCTACGACATAGACGTGCGCGAATCGGGACCGAGCAGCGTCGGCACCGTGACCGGCGGCGTCTATACGGCGCTGCCCACGCAAGGCCTGGGAAATGCTTCCAGCCTTCCACTGGGCCAGCTCTTCGTCCAGCTCGGTTCCCACGACCGGCAGATCAACGACACCAGCTTGTACAACCAGACCGACCTGACCAAGGAGTTCCAGACCGGCTCGATCAAGCACACGGTGGTCGGAGGAATCGAACTCGGACGCGAAACCTACGTGAACACGGCGATCACCCAAGCGCTCCCGGTCGTGTCTCTCCTCAATCCGGCGTACGCGCCCAATCCGGGTACGCCGCTGGTCCCCGGCAACCGGGCGGCGGCGACCGCGACCACGATAGCGCCCTACGTGAACGACAACATCGAACTCACCAAGCAATGGAAGCTGGTCGGCGGACTGCGCTGGGACCGCTTTACCGCCAACATCACCAACAGCCTGCCCAGTGCGACCACGCCCGCGTCGGGAAACCAGACCATCAATTTCACCAGCGTGCGGACTGGCGCGATCTACCAGCCGACCGAAACCCAGTCCTACTACGCCGCATACGGCACGTCGTTCGACCCGTCGCTCGAGACGCTGACCCTGACCAACGGCCAGGGTGCGCTGCCGCCGGTGAAGAACCGCTCCTACGAGGTCGGTTCCAAGTGGGACCTGCTGGGCGGCAGGCTCTCGCTCACCTCGGCGCTGTTCAGCATCGAGCAGCAGAATGCGCGCTCGCAGATCTCGCCCGGCGTGTACCAGCTCACCGGCAACGTACGCGTCAACGGCCTCGAACTCGGCGCGGCCGGCAATATCACGTCGCGGTGGAAAATCATCGCCGGCTACACCTACCTGGATGCCAAGATCGTGCAGGCTTCGGCGCTCGACGGCACTCAGGGCAAAGTGCCGGCGAACACGCCGCACGGCGCCGCCGCGCTCTGGACCACCTACGATTTCACCAAGGAGTGGGAGGCCGGCGGCGGCATGACGCACCTCGCATCGCGCTTCGCCAGCAATACCAACGTCGTCTCGGTGCCCGCCTATACCCGCTTTGACGCCATGCTTTCGTATCACCAGCCGAAATACGATGTCCGGCTGAATCTGTACAACCTGACCGACAAGCAGTATTTCGACACGCTGATTCCCTCGGACGGCGGACGTTCCGTGCCCGGCATCGGCCGCACCATCCTGCTCACGTACGCGCGGAGGTTCTGACCGGATGCTGCTGCAGATACCGAAAGTGCTCGACCCCGCGCAGCTGGGCGCGATCCGCGCCCAGCTCGCCGCCGCGGGCGTGGCCTGGGTGGACGGGCGCGCCACCGCGGGCCACCAGGGAACCCGCGTCAAGAGCAACCTGCAGCTCGCGGAAGGCTCGGCCGTGGCGCGCGAACTCGGCGACATGGTGCTCGCGGCGCTGGAGAAGAACCCGCTGTTCATCAGCGCTGCGCTGCCGAACCGCGTCTACCCGCCGATGTTCAACCGCTACGAGGGCGGCATGCACTTCGGCAGCCACGTGGACGGCGCGGTGCGCCTGGTGCCCGGCACCGGCATGAAATTCCGCACCGATGTTTCGGCCACGCTGTTCCTCGCGCCGCCCGAGGACTACGACGGCGGCGAGCTGCTGATCGAGGACAGCTACGGCGTGCAGAAGGTGAAGCTGCCGGCGGGCGACATGGTGCTCTATCCGGCGGGCAGCCTGCACCGCGTCGAGCCGGTGACGCGCGGCGCGCGCCTCGCGTGCTTCTTCTGGGTGCAGAGCATGGTGCGCGACGACGCGCAGCGCGCGCTGCTGTTCGACCTGGACATGGCCATCGTGCGACTCACGCGCGATGCGCCGGAACACCCGGCGCTGGTGTCGCTCACCGGCAGCTATCACAACCTGCTGCGCATGTGGGCCGAAACCTGAGATGAAGCGCCTGTGGATCCAGGTCCATCTCTGGCTCGGGCTGTCGCTCGGCGTGCTCGGCATCTTCATCGGCATCACCGGCAGCATCCTCGTCTACGACAACGAGATCGACGCCCGGCTCAATCCGCAGCGCTATGCCGTTTCCAGCGCGAAGGTCGCGTTGCCCTATGGCGACTACCTGAAGAGCGCAGCGCAGGCGCTGGAAGGGCGCGCGCGGCCGTTCAACCTGCGCCTGCCCGAAGACGAGGGCATGCCGGTCGTGGTGTTCGCGCGCGAGGGAAGAAGCGGCGGCGCCGCCGGCGGCCCGGCAAACATTACGCGCCTGTACCTCGACCCGCCCACCGGCAAGGTGCTGGAGGCCGCGGCCGGCGGCGGCTTCATCGGCTGGGTGCATGCCTTCCACGAGAACCTCACGCTGCGCGAATACCTGGGCCGCGAAATCGTCGGCCTGGTCGGCTTCGCGATGCTGATTTCGTCGCTCTCCGGCATCTACCTGTGGTGGCCGGCGCGCGGACGCCTGCGCGAGGCGCTGGGCGCGCGGCCCGGCTTCCGCCTCTCGCGCAACCTGCACTACCTGTTCGGCATCTACGGCGCGATCGTGCTGGCGATGCTGTCGTTCACCGGCATCTGGCTCGCTTACGCGGAAGCGGGACGTTCGGTGGTGTCGGTTTTCTCGCCCGTCGCGCCGCGCAACATGCAGGCGCCCGAAAGGCCGGAAGGCGGCAAACCGATTCCGCTCGAAGAGGCCGTCAGGATCGCGCAGGCTCTGTATCCGGGCACGCCGGTGGCGGGCATCGGGCTGCCCGCCGGCCCGCGCGGCGTCTACCGCGTCAGCCTCAACACCGAAGGCAGCACGACGCCGGTCAGCCAGGCCGCGGTGTTCATCGATCCGCGCAGCGGCAAGGTGCTGCGCAACAGCGGGCCCGCGACGCGCAGCGGCGGAGACCATTTCCTCATCCTGCAGCGCCTGCTGCACGAGGGCAGCGTGCTGGGCCCGGTCGGGCGCGCGCTGCTGTTCGTCACCGGCCTGCTGCCCGCGCTGTTCGTCGCCACCGGCACGCTGATGTGGCTGCGAAAGCGGGGAACGCTGCGTTAGGCCGGCGCGGCTTCGGATTTGTCGAAGTCGATTTCGATCTTGGCGTTGTTCGGATCGAAGAAGAACAGCTGCCAGGTGCCGAATTCCGGCAGCCGGCGCAGTTCGTAGTCGACGTTGTGCTTCTTCAGCTTCGCCACCGCCGCGGCGAGGCCCTTGCCGCTGTAGGCCATGTGGTCGAGTACGCCCTTCACCAGCCGCTCCTTCTTGATGCCCGCCACGATGTGCAGGATCGGGTCCGGCCCCTTGCCGCCGTCGGCGTAGAGCCAGGCGCCGGGAAAAGTGAACGGCGGCCGCGCGCCGGGCTTGAGGTTGAGATGCGCCTCGTAGAACGCCAGCGTCGCCGGCAAATCATCGGTGAGGATGGTGAAGTGGTTTACGGCGGTCACGCTCATGTCAGCTTCCTTTCGCGGCGACTTGCGCCTGCTTGGTTTTATCCAGCACCGTCATCGCCGTGGTCACGAAGGAGGCGATGTCGGCGGCGTTCGAGGGGATGATCAGCGTATTCGACTTGCTCGCGAGCAGGCCGAAGGCGTCGATGTACTGCTGCGCGACCTTCAGGTTGGCCGCCTCCATGCCGCCCTTGTCGGTGATCGCCTCGGCCACCGCGCGCACGCCCGCCGCGTTCGCTTCGGCGATGACGCGGATGGCCGTGCCCTCGCCCTGCGCGCGGTTGATCGCGCCCTGCTTCTCGCCCTCGGACTCGAGGATCGCCGCCTGGCGCTTGCCGTCGGCGATGTTGATCTGCTGCTGGCGCTCGCCCTCGGACTTGGCGATGAGCGCGCGCTTTTCCCGTTCCGCGGTGATCTGCGCCTGCATCGCGCGCAGGATCGATTCCGGCGGGGTGATGCTCTTGATTTCGTAGCGCAGCACCTTGATGCCCCAGTTGCGCCCCGCCTCGTCCAGCTCGGCGACGATGTGGCGGTTGATGTCCTCGCGCGACTCGAAGCTCTTGTCGAGCTCCATCTTGCCGATCACGCTGCGCAGCGTGGTCTGCGCCAGCTGGCTGATGGCGGCGATGTAGTTCGCGGAACCGTAGGAGGCGAGGCGCGGATCGGTCACCTGGTAGTAGAGGATCCCGTCCACCGCCAGCTGCGTGTTGTCCTTGGTGATGCAGACCTGCTCGGGCACGTCGAGCGGCACTTCCTTGAGCGAGTGCTGGTAGGCGACGCGATCGAGGAACGGGATGATGAGGTTCAGGCCGGGTTCGAGCACCGCGTGGAAGCGCCCGAGGCGCTCCACCACGTAGGCGAACTGCTGCGGCACGATGCGCACGCCCTCGACCACGAAGGCGGCCACGACCCCGATGAAGAACACCCAGACCGCGTAGCCGCGGGTTTCCGGGATGGACGCCGTGATCATGGTCAGGACGATGGCGACGATCAGTTTGGTGAGCATGGGCGTTCCCCTGTTTTGTTGGCTTGCCGCCGGCACCGCCGCAGTGTGAGGACCTTGCGGACTATGCGGGACGTCGATGGGCGACTTTGAGCGTGTTGCCATGCGTGGAAATCACATACAGCATTGCGCCGGCGCCGACCGGCGCCTCCCCGTCCACCAGCGCATCCCACGACGCGCCGCGGTAGCGCACGCGCGCGAGGCGCGCGCCTTCGTCCACCCAGTTCTCGAAACTTGCCGGCTGCCCGGCATCCACCTGCGGCATCTGCCGGGTCGAATTCTTCGTGTGGTACACGTGCACGCCATAGCAGCCGAAGCCCGCGATCACCGCGGCGACGATCGCCTGCACCGGAAAAGACTGGCCGAGCCAGGCCGCCAGGCCGGCACCGAAGGCCGCGATGCCGAGCACCAGCAGGTAGAAGGTGCCCGTCATCAGCTCCACGATGACCAGCGCCAAACCCAGGATCGCCCAAATGAGGTCGTGTTCCACGGGCCTAATTTAGAATCACTTGACCATGGACGCAACCAAACTCGGCAAAGAGCTCATCGAGCTGCACGACCACCCGCGGCGGGTCGCCCCGTTTAGCGCGAGCTATCCGGGGCTTACGGCGGAAACGGCCTATGCGGCGGCGCGCCAACTGCACGCCCATCGCCTGGCGCAGGGATGGCGGCTGCTGGGACGCAAGAACGGCTTCACCAACCGGGGCATCTGGCAACGCTACGGCGTGAACGGGCCGATGTGGGGCGCCGTCTACGACCGCACCGTGATCCATGCCGATCACGACCGCGCCACCGTGTCGCTCGCCGGCCTCGAGCAGCCGCGCATCGAACCGGAAATCTGCTTCAAGCTGAAGACAGCCCCGCCCGTCACCAGGAATCCCGAGGCGCTGCTCGACTGCATCGAGTGGGTCGCGCATTCCATCGAAATCGTGCAATGCCACCACCCGGAATGGAAAATGGCGCTCGCCGACTGCATCGCCAACAACGCGCTGCACGGCCGGCTCATCGTCGGCACGCCGGCGCGCGGCATCGCGGATCTGGCAGCCAGGCTGCCGGAACTGAAAGTGAAGCTGTTCAAGGAAAATGCCCTCGTCGAAGAAGGCAGCGGCTCGAACGTGCTGGACAGCCCGCTGCTGTCTTTGGCATTCCTCGTGGAAATTCTTGCGCAGCAAACGGAGTCGCCGCCGCTCGCGGCCGGCGATCTCGTGAGCACCGGCACGCTGACCGACGCGTATCCGGTCGCGGCCGGAGAAACGTGGCGCACGTCGTTCTCGGGAATTCCGCTGCCCGGCATGGAAATCCGCTTCGCATGAAAAGACCTCTCGAGGGCATTACCGTCGTCGGCCTCGAGCAGGTGATCGCGGGGCCGTTCTGCACGCGCCAGCTCGCGGAACTGGGCGCGCGCGTGATCAAGATCGAGCGCCCGGGCGAGGGCGACGCCGCGCGCGGCTACGACCGCACGGTGAAGGGAATGTCGTCGCATTTCGTCTGGGTGAACCGGTCGAAGGAAAGCCTGTGCCTGGACGTGAAGCATCCAGGCGCAAAACCGGTCCTCGCGAGGCTCCTGCAGAAAGCGGACGTGTTCGTGCAGAACCTCGCGCCGGGCGCCGCCGAGCGGCTCGGCCTGGGCGCGGCGGAGCTTCGCGCCAGGCATCCGCGGCTGGTCTGGTGCGGCATTTCCGGCTACGGCCCCGGCGGCCCTTATGCCGACAAGAAGGCCTACGACCTGCTGGTGCAATGCGAGGCCGGCCTGCTGTCGGTGACCGGCACGCCCGAACAGCCCGCCAAAGCGGGCATCTCGGTGGCCGACATCGCCGCCGGCATGTACGCGCTCTCCTCCATCCTCGCCGCGCTCTACCGGCGCCAGGCCGAGGGCGTGGGCGCGACGCTGGACATCACCATGTTCGAAGCATTGGGCGAATGGATGAATTTCCCGGCCTATTTCACCGCCTACGGCGGCGCGGCTCCGCCGCGCACCGGCGCGCACCACGCCACCATCGTGCCCTACGGCCCGTTCAAGGCGGGCGGCGGCGGCACGGTGTTCCTGTCGATCCAGAACGAAAGGGAATTCGAGCGGTTTTGCGAGGTAGTGCTGCTGAATGCCGCGCTGAAGGCCGATGCAAGATTCTCGAGCGGCCCCGCGCGGCTGGCGAACCGCGATGCCATGCATGCGGAGATCGAGAAGATATTTTCCGGATTGAGCGCGGAGCAGATACTGGAAAGGCTCGATCAGGCGGGCATCGCCAACGCAAAACTGAATTCCATGCAGGAGTTCTGGGACCACCCGCAGCTCGAGGCGCGCGACCGCTGGCGCGAAGTCGGCTCGCCGGCGGGGCCGATAGAAGCACTCAAGCCGCCGTTCAACATCGACGGCTTCGAGCCGCGCATGGACGCGGTGCCGGCGCTGGGCGCGCACAGCGGCGCCATCCTCGCCGAACTGGGCTTCACGGCCGGGGAAATCCAGGCAATGGCGGCATCGGGAGTCGTTCAACAGGGAGGCAAACCGTGACGCTGGATCCGCAACTTTCCGCCCTGCTCGGGCAACTCGGATACGACCAGGCCGCCATCGAGACGCTGGTGACCGGCGCGGTCTACCTCACCATCGTCAGCGTGGTCGCCGCCATCCCTACCGGCGTGATCGCAAAGCGCAAGAACCGCTCCGTGAGCGGCTGGGTGATTTTTGCGCTGTGCGTCCCGCTGCTGCCCCTGGCGATCGTCTGGCTGCTGCCAGCCGGGAAAGCCAAGTAAACCGGGCCTGCGGAAAGCCCTTCAGGACTTCTTGCCGACCTCGATGCCGGCCGCGCGGGCCAGGTCTTTGTGCACCCGGGCCACGCGCTCCACTTCTCCCTTGGCGGGAAAGCGCTCGTAGAAGCCGTCGTCGCGGAACTGCTTGCCGAGTTCGCTCCAGGGCTTGAGGCGCTCTTCCCAGCGCGCGAGGCGCCCGGCCTCGGGACCTTCGTCCGCGCGCGTGAGGTCGGCGCACACCCGGATCATCGCCTT
>CAZPNH010000064.1:0-7545 GCA_964587635.1 uncultured Bordetella sp. | reverse complement strand
CTGGTTTCCGGCGGCTCGGAAGCCATGGAAGCGGCGCTGAAGCTCGCGCGCCAGTATTTCGTCGAGACCGGCGAACCACGGCGCGAGGTCTTCATCGCGCGCCGCCAGAGCTATCACGGCAACACGCTGGGCGCCCTCGCCGTCGGCGGCAACGAATGGCGGCGGCGGCAGTTCGCGCCGCTGCTGGTCGGTGTCGAGCGCGTATCGGCCTGCTACGAATACCGCGACCGGCGCGAGGACGAGACGCCGGCGCAGTACAGCGAGCGCCTCGCGCAGGAACTGGAGGCGGCGATCGGGCGCATCGGGGCCGGGCGCGTGATCGCCTTCTGCGTCGAGACCGTGGGCGGCGCGACCGCCGGCGCGATCCCGCCGACGCCGGGCTACTTCAGGCGCGTGCGCGACATCTGCGACCGCCATGGCGTGCTGCTCATCTGCGACGAGGTGATGTGCGGCATGGGCCGCACGGGCACGCTGCACACCGTCGAGCAGGAAGGCGTCGCGCCCGACCTCATCGCCGTCGCCAAGGGCCTCGGCGGCGGCTACCAGCCGATCGGCGCGCTGCTGGCCTCGACGAAGATCGTGGACGCGATCCGCAATGGCAGCGGCGCGTTCCAGCACGGCCACACCTACCTGGGGCACCCGGTCGCCGCCGCCGCGGCGCTCGCGGTGCAGCAGGTCATCCAGCGCGACCGCCTGCTCGATGCCGTCAAGGCGCGCGGCGCCTACCTCGCGCGGCGCCTGCAGGATGCGCTCGGCGGCCATGCGCATGCCGGCGATATCCGCGGCCGCGGCCTGTTGATGGCGATCGAGCTCGTCGCCGACCGCGCCACAAAACGCCCTTTCGAGCCTCAGCGCCGGCTGCACGCACGCATAAAATCCGAAGCGATGCGGCGCGGCCTGCTGGTCTATCCCATGGGCGGCACCATCGACGGCGTGCAGGGCGACCACGTGCTGCTTGCCCCGCCGTACATCGCCACCGAACCGGAACTCGACGTCATCGTCGAGCGGCTCGCGGCCTCCATCGACGCGGCGATCGCCGCCTGACTAGGTCCCTCAACCCGCCAGGACGCGCAGCGCCGTTTCGCCGCGCAGGCTGACGATGGTGGCGACGCAGATGGCGATCACCGGCAGCAGGAACAGCGCCAGGCTGAGCGCGAGCATGCCGCGCGGCGGCGGCGCGGCGCGCCAGCGGTTGAAGGCGGACAGCGACAGCAGCACCATCAGCACCCAGCAGAACAGCTCCAGCACCGGCCGGCTCCAGGACCTGTCCAGCAGCACGCCGGTGCCGCCGGCGAGGCCGAGGATCCAGATGCCGAACAGCAGCGTGTCGTCGAGCACGCGCGCGGCGAGTTCCTTGCGCGCCGTTTCGTCGTGCAGGTGGATGCCGACAACGATCCAGATGCCGACGGCCAGCGCCAGCCCGGAGCCGATCGAGAACAGCCAGCCGATCAGGGACAGGTTCAGCAGGTCCATCGCCCTACGCCAGCCGCAACGCGCCCTCGACGCAGGTCACCGCGCTGCCGCCCAGCAGGATGTTGCCGTCCTCGAAGCGGATCGAGACGCGCCCGTCGCGTCCGAGCTGCATGCCCTGCCGCGCCGTATAGCCGGCGCCGAAGCGCGCCGCCTGTCCCGACCTCGCCAGGTAGGCGGCGACGCTGATATTGCCGCTGCCGCAGACGGGATCCTCGGGGATGCCGTGCGCCGGCGCGAAGGAACGCACGTGCACCGCCGACAGCTTGTCGGCGGAAGCGCCGAAAACGGTCACGCCGCCGATGGCGAGCGCGACGCTCAGGTCCGCGATGGCCGGCAAGCCCGGCTGAAGCGCGCCGACCGCCGCGGCGTCATCCAGTTCGGCAATCAGCCAGCGCGGCCCGACGTTGATGATCATCGGCATCGGTTTGAAATTCCCGTTCAATGCCTTTTTCAGCGCCTGTAAATCAGATTCGCCCAGCGGAGTTTCCGTCGCAGCGGGCGAATCGAGCCAGAGCGTGTCGCCGTCCACCCGCAACTCGAGGATGCCGGCGCCGCATTCCTGCCTGAGCTTGCCGTCCTTCGGCTTGACGATGCCTGCCTCCAGCACCGCATGGGCGCTGCCGATGGTCGGATGGCCGGCGAACGGCAGTTCGGCGCGCGGCGTGAAGATGCGCAGCTTGTAATCGGCAGCCGGCGACGTCGGCGGCAGGACGAAGGTCGTTTCCGACAGGTTGGTCCATGCTGCGACGCGCTGCATCTCTTCGGTGGAAAGTCCCTTCCCCTGGAGAACGACGGCCACCGGGTTGCCGCGAAACGGCACCCGGGTGAAAACATCCACCTGCTTGAACTGGACGGTGCTCATTCGATGCGGCAGGCCTCTTCGAAACTCAGCCGCGGGCTGCGACCGAAGATCTTGGACGGATCGCCCTTGCCGAGGTTGCAGAGGAAGTTCGACTTCCAGCGCCCGTCCGGAAAGAAGGCCGCGTCCACCTTGGCATTGTCGAAGCCCGACATCGGCCCCGTGTCCAGGCCGATGGCGCGCGCGGCGATGATGAAGTAGGCGCCCTGCATCGAGCCGTTGCGGAAGGCGATCTTCTCGTTGCCGGCTTTCTTGTCCTCGCCCTGGAAACCCTTGATGGCGTCGGGCCGGTGCCGAAAGGACTTCGGCAGGTTCTCGTAGAAATTCAGGTCATGGGCGATGATCGCGGTCACCGGCGCGGCCATGGTCTTGTCGAGGTTGCCGGGGCTGAGCGCCGGCCGCAGCTTCTCCTTGGCCGCTGCGGAGCGCACGAACACGATGCGCGCCGGCTGCGTGTTCATCGTCGTCGGGCCCCATTTCATGATGTCGTAGAGTTCGCGCAACTGCGCGTCACTCACGGGACCGGAGAAAGCATTGTGCGTACGGGCATTGCGGAAAATTTCGTCCAGCGATTTCGCATCGAGCATCTTCTTCTCCGGGGGAACTGCGGGTTCAAATGTTAGCATCGCTGCATGCTGCCTGACCTCACTGGCATTATTCGCGCCGGCGACGGCATCATCATCGGCCAGGCCTGCGCCGAACCGCAGACGCTGGTCGAGGCGCTGGCGGCGCAGCGCGCGGCGTTCTCGGGCGCCCGCGTGTTCCTCGGCGTCAACTACGCCGGGATCATCAAGCCCGGGCTCGCGGATCACCTTCGGCTGTCGTCCTACTGCGGCGCGGGACATAACCGCGCGCTTGCCGACGCCGGCGTGCTCGACATCCATCCGCATCCCTACTCCCGGCTGGCGCCGCTCATCCGCGAACGGAAAATTCCGGGCGACGTCGTGCTGGTCCAGGTAAGTCCGCCGAACGCGCGCGGCGAATACAGCATGGGCCTCGCCGTGGACTACCTGCTGCCGGCGATCGAAAGCGCGCGCGCTGTGATCGCGGAAATCAACGACCGGATCCCCTGGACCCACACCGAAAGAGTTTTCCGCAGGGAAGATTTCGCCCTCGCGGTCGAAACCTCGCGCGAGCCCGCGACCCCGGCCGCCGCGCGCGCCGGGGACATCGAGCAGGCGATCGCGCGCTGCGCGGCCGGCTTCATCCCGGACGGCGCCACGCTGGAGTTCGGCCTCGGTGTCCTGCCCGACATCGTCTGCGCGGAACTGCTGGACAGGAAACAGCTGCGCATCCATTCCGGAACTTTCGGCGACGGGGTTGCGGACCTGATGCGGCGAGGCGCGGTGACGCAGGCCGTCTGCGCCCAGCTCATCGGCACGCGCAAAATCTTCGATTGCGCGCGTGACAACCCTGCGATCCGCCTGCGCTCCACGGAATTCACGCACGATCCGCGCGTGCTGATGGCCATCGAACGCTTCGTCGCCATCAATTCGGCGGTCGAAGTGGACCTCACCGGCCAGGTCAACGCCGAGGTCGCGAAAGGCAGCTATCTCGGCGCCGTCGGCGGCGCGCTCGATTTCATGCGCGCGGCGAACCAGTCGCCCGGCGGCGTGTCGCTGCTGCTGCTGCCGGCGGCGCGCATCGTGAACACGCTGTCCGGGCCGGTTTCCACGCCCCGCAGCGAAGCGGGCGTCGTCGTCACCGAGCGCGGCGCGGCGGATTTAAGGGGCTGTACCCTCAACGAACGCATGCGGCGCATGCAGGCTATTTCAACCCTATGAACCCAAAAGCAAAAGCGGAACTTCTCCCCACCGGCACGCTGCGCGTCGGCGTCAATCTCGGCAATTTCCTGCTCGTGAACAGGAAGGCGGACGGCACGCTGCACGGCGTGGTCCCCGACCTCGCGCAGGAACTCGCACGGCGGCTGGGCGGGGTGCCGGTCGAGCACGTCTGTTCTCCCGGCGCGGGCCAGGTCGCCGACGGCGCCAGGGACGGCCTCTGGGACGTCGCCTTCATCGGCGCCGAGCCCCAGCGCGCCGCCGAGATCACTTTCAGCCTTGCCTACCTCGAGATTCCGGCCACCTACCTGGTGCCGGCGGGATCCCCCATCCAATCCATTGATGAAGTGGATCGCCCGGGCGTCCGTATCGCCACGGCAGCGCGCAGTGCCTACGACCTGTATCTCAGCCGCAACCTGAAGCACGCGACGCTGGTGCGCGCGGAGGGCATTCCGGCCTCCTACGATCTTTTCGTGGCCGAAAAACTGGATGTCCTCTCGGGCCTGCTGCCGCGGCTGGCCTCGGACGTAACGCGGCTGCCGGGCGCGCGCATCCTGGAGGGAAAATTCACCGCGATCCAGCAGGCGATCGGCACGCCGAAGGCGCGCAATGCGGCAGCGGCTTATCTGAGCGAGTTTGTTGCCGACATCAAAGCGTCGGGGCTGGTCGCGAAATTGATCGCCAAGCACGGCGCCAAGGGCGTGAACGTCGCGCCCTGAGCTATCGATAGTTGCGCAGCGCCGGCACCCGCCAGAACGGCGTCGAGGCGAGCGCGATCGAGCAGATCGAGAACACCAGACCGGACGCATAGCCGCCCGTCAGGTCGTGCAGCACGCCGCCGATGAGCGAGCCGAGCGCGGCGCCCATGGAGTTCGAGGCGAACACGGTGCCGTAGATCGTCGCCACGCGCGGCCCGGCGAAATGGCGCGTGCAGATCGACGAGATGATCGGGCCGCGCACGCCCATCGACATGCCGAAAACCAGCACGAACGCGGCCAGCAGCGGCGTCGAAGGATAGGACGCCAGCGCCAGCAGCAGGAGCATGCCGGCCATGGTGCCCACGAAGCTCACGCTCACCGTCTGCCGCGAGCCGAAGCGCTCGGTGAGGAAGCCGCTGCCCATCACGCTGCCGGCCGACAGCATGCCGCAGACGCCGAACGCGGTGGCCGCCGTGAGCGCGGGAAAGCCGGCGTCCACCAGGAAGGCCACCAGCTGCACGAAAATCGCGAACATCCCGACGGCGGTGAAGAAAAACGCCTGCACCATGCCCCAGTAGATGCTGGTGCGCATCGCCTTGCGCAGCGTCCATTCGGCGCCCGAAGCCGGCAGCTGGCTGGCGCGCTCGGGCGGCCGGCCGGCCGCGAAGCGGCGCCACGGCAGCGCGAGCAGCACCAGCGGCGCGATCCCCAGCATGGCCAGGCCCATCAGCCGGTAGGCGCCCCGCCAGCCGTAATGGTCCACCAGGGCCTGCGCGACCGGCACGAACACGATGATCCCCACGCCGGTGGCGGAAAACGCGATGCCGATGGCGCGCGACAGGCGCGAGTGAAACCAGCGCGACAGCATCGCCGAAGCGGGCACCATGCCGGTCATCGCCACGCCGATGCCGACGGTCGCACCGATCAGCAGGTAGAACTGCCAGAGGCGATCGAGCGAACTGGCGGCAAGGTAGGCGCCGCCGATGCAGGCGATGCCGATGCTGTAGACGAGGCGCGGGCCGACGCGGTCGAACAGGAGGCCGATGGTCGGCGCGGCAAACCCGCTCACCACCAGGTACACGGAATACACGCTGGTGAGCTGGTAGCGCGTCCAGCCGTAGTCGCGCTCGATCGGCAGCAGGAACACCGCGTAGCTGTCGCCCAGCCCGCGGCCGAGCATGTTCAGGACGAAGCAGACGACGAGTACCGCGACCGCGGTATTCAATCCACTTCCGCTTTATCGAGGCCGAAGACCTGCCGCAGATAGGCCAGGTAGCGGGGATCCTTGCTCACCGTCTTGCCGGGCGAATCGGACACCTTGGCCACCGGCTGGCCGTTGCACTCGGTCATCTTGATGACGATGTTGATCGGCTCGTAGCCGAGGTCGTTGGTCAGGTTGGTGCCGATGCCGAAGGAGGTGAGCGCGCGGCCCTGGAAGCGCCGCGCGATGTTGATGGCGATCGGCACCGTGAGCTGGTCGGAGAAGATCAGCGTCTTGGTGCGCGGGTCGACGCGGTTCCTCCGGTAGTGCTCGATCAGCCGCTCGCCCCAGGCGAAAGGGTCGCCCGAATCGTGCCGGGCGCCGTCGAACAGCTTGCAGAAGTACATGTCGAAATCGCGCAGAAATGCGTCCGTCCCGTAGGTGTCGGAGATGGCGATGCCGAGGTCGCCGCGGTATTCCTTCGCCCACACGTCGAAGGCGTAGATCTGCGAATCGCGCAGGCGCGGCCCCAGCGCCTGGCAAGCCTGCATGTATTCATGCGCCATGGTGCCGAGCGGCGTGACGCCGTGCTTCATCGCCAGCCAGACGTTCGACGTGCCGGCGAACCGGTCCGAAATCTCGCGCTTGAAGGTGCCGATCACTTCGTCGTGCCAGGCGCGCGCGAAGCGCCGGCGCGTGCCGTAGTCGGAGACGCGGAACACCAGCCCCGGTTCCAGCTGGCGCACCAGCTCGATCTTCGCCTTGAGGCGGCGGCGCCCTTCCTCCAGGTCGGGTTTGGGCTGCGTACGGCGGAAGTACACTTCCGAGACGATCGCCAGCACCGGGATCTCGTACATGATGGTGTGCAGCCAGGGGCCGCGGATCGAGATGTCCAGCCCCGGCGCATCCTGCGAGTTCTCGACGCGGATGTACTTCTCGTTGAAATGGAACAGGCCGAGGAAGTCCACGAAGTCCGACTTCATGAAGCGCAGCCCGCGCAGGTAGGCGAGCTCCTCCTCGCGGAAGCGCATCTTGCACAGGTCGGCGATGCCGGCGCGGATCTCGGCGGCGTGCGGCGCGAGGTCCACCCCTTCGGTGCGGCACTTGAACACGTACTCCACTTGCGCGCCCGGGAAGTGATGCAGCACCACCTGCATCATCGTGAACTTGTACAGGTCGGTGTCGAGCAGCGACTCGATGATCATCGCCGGATTTTACTCGCCGCCCCGTTTGCCCCCGGCCGGGATACTGGATATAATGCCACCACTGAACAACGGCACAGTAGGCTGGAGGTCCCATGAGTGAACCGCTGACGGAACGCCAGGCCGAGATCCTGCGGCTGATCAAGGATCTCACCGAAGTCTCGGGCTATCCGCCCACACGCGCCGAAATCGCCGAGCGCATGGGATTCCGCTCCGTGAACGCCGCCGAACAGCACCTGCGGGCGCTCGAGCGCAAGGGCGCGCACGACATCTCCTACGGCTCCTCGCGCGGCATCAAGATCCGCGACCGCAGCGGCCCGCGCCACGGCAA
>CAZPNH010000063.1:0-7553 GCA_964587635.1 uncultured Bordetella sp. | reverse complement strand
GCAAGAAGGTCTATGTCCTCGCCACGCGCGGCGGCATGTACGCAGGCACGCCGCGCGACACGCAGACCGCCTACGTGCGCGACTTCTTCGCCTTCCTCGGCATCACCGACATCGAGTTCGTTTATGCTGAAGGACTGGCAATCAGCGAAACCAGCCGCGACGCCGCGCTCGCCAAGGCGCGCGCCGACATCGGACGCCTGGTCCCCGCCTACGCTTAAAGGAGCCTTGCCATGGCCACGAGAAAAATCCAGCAGTTGATCCAGGGGCAGCCCGCCTCCGACGGCGCGGGCGTGAAGCTGATCCGCAGCCTGGGCAGCGCCAATCACCTTCGGCTGGATCCGTTCCTGATGCTGGACGCGTTCTCGTCCGAGAATCCGGACGACTACGTGGCCGGCTTTCCGTCGCACCCGCACCGCGGCTTCGAGACGGTCACCTACCTGCTCGACGGCCACATGCTGCACGAGGACCACCTCGGCAACCGCGGCAACCTGAAGAGCGGCGGCGTGCAGTGGATGACCGCCGGCCGCGGCATCATCCACTCCGAGATGCCGCAGCAGGAGAACGGCCGCATGCGCGGCTTCCAGCTGTGGATCAACCTGCCAGCCAGGGAAAAAATGAAGCCGGCCGGCTACCGCGACATCCAGGCGGAGGAGATCCCGACTGTTTCATTTCCTCACGGCAAGATAAAAGTCGTGGCCGGAACGTACGAAGGCACGAGCGGACCCGTCCAAGGAGGCTCGACCGATCCCTTGTACTGGGACGTACAGCTGGACGCGGAAAAAGTCTTCGAAGCCAACATTCCCGAGACGCATGCCGTCTATGTCTACCCGTTCGAAGGCAGCGTGGAAATCGCCGACCGCGTGCTCAAGTCGCATCAGGGCGGCGCGCTCGGCTCTGGCGATCGCATCGAGGTGAAGGCCGGCGCCAGTGGCGCGCGTTTGCTCGTGCTGGCGGCGAAGCCGATACGGGAACCGGTCGTGCAGTATGGTCCGTTCGTGATGAATACGCGCGAGGAAATCGAGCAGGCGATCCGCGACTACCAGAATGGGGAACTGGCGCAGAAGGCGGCCCCGGCACGAGTGTCGGCCTGATAAACGTGGACATCCTCAAGCCCCACGTGCGGGATCTGGGCGGCGGCCTGCTGGTCAGCCGCGTATTGCCCGGTTTCCCGCAGCAGATGGTCGGGCCGTTCATTTTCTTCGACCAGATGGGGCCGCTCACCACGGCGCCGGAACAGAACATCGACGTGCGGCCGCATCCGCACATCGGGCTCGCCACGGTGACCTGGCTGTTCGAAGGCGAAATGATCCACCGCGACAGCCTGGGCGCGGTGCAGCCGATCGCGCCGGGCGACGTCAACTGGATGACCGCGGGGCGCGGCATCGTGCATTCGGAGCGCGAGGATCCGGCAAAGCGCAAAAGCGCGCACCGCATGTACGGCATCCAGTCCTGGGTCGCGCTGCCCCGGTCCCACGAGGCTTCGGACCCGGCGTTCAGCCACCACGCGGCGGCAACGCTGCCGAAGATCCGCAGGCCGGGCGTCGAACTGCGGCTTATTGCCGGACATGCCTACGGCGAGAAATCCCCCGCGCCCACCTTCTCGCCGATGTTCTACCTGGCGGCGGAAATGGAGACCGGATCCGTGCTGGAACTGCCCGCCGAGCACGAGGAGCGCGGCGTCTACCTGGTGCAGGGAAACGTGGCCGTCGATGGGCATGTGCTGCCCGAAATGAATCTGGCCTGCCTCCCGGAAGGAAAACCCGTTCAGATCCACGCAAAAACCCAATCCCGCGTCATGCTGCTCGGCGGCGAAAAAATGGATGGCCCCCGTTTCATCTGGTGGAATTTCGTCGCCAGTTCCAAGGCGCTGATCGAGGAAGCGAAACAGCGCTGGCGGGAGCAGCGCTTTGCCGCGGTACCCGGCGAACAGGAATTCATTCCGCTGCCGGAGCATTGAGCAGGCCCGGGGCAGATTAAAATCTGCCCCATGCCGCGCATCACCGCTTCCCCCGCTCTCTCCAAGCTCCGCATCCTGGACCTCACGCGCGTGCGCGCGGGGCCGACCTGCGTGCGCCAGTTCGCCGATTTCGGCGCCGACGTGATCAAGGTCGAGAACACCGTGCCCGAGGACATGGGCGGGCCGCGCGAAGGGCCCGACTTCCAGAACCTGCACCGCAACAAGCGCTCGATCACGCTCGACCTCAAGTCGCCGCAGGGCAAGGACATCTTCATGCGGCTGGTGAAAACGGCGGACATCGTGGTGGAGAACTACCGGCCCGACGTGAAGGACCGGCTCGGCATCGACTACGAGTCGCTGAAGAAGGTGAACAAGCGCGTCATCCTCGCGAGCATCTCGGGCTTCGGGCAGGACGGCCCCTACCGCGAGCGCCCGGGCTTCGACCAGATCGCGCAGGGCCTCTCCGGCATCATGTCGGTGACCGGATTTCCCGGCGGCGGTCCGATGCGCGTCGGCTGCGCGGTCGCGGACGTGGGCGCCGGGCTGCTGGCGGCGCTCGGCATCATGACCGCGCTGCTCGAGCGCGAGACCTCCGGCGAAGGCCAGTGGGTGCAGTCGAACCTGCTGCAGGCCGCGCTCCAGCTGCTCGATTTCCAGGCGGCGCGCTACACCATGTCCGGCGAAGTGCCGCCGCAGGTCGGCAACGACCATCCGACCAGCATGCCGACCTCCGCATACAAGACCTCGGACGGCTACATGAACGTCGCCGCCACGGGTACCAAGATGTGGCAGCGCGTCTGCGAGTCGATCGGGCGCCCCGACCTCTTCGAGCACCCCGACTTCAAGACCGCGCAGGACCGCGCGAAGAACCGCAAGCCGCTCAACGCGGAGCTCAACAAGGGCTTCGCGGCGAAGACGAGCGCGGAGTGGGTCGAGATCCTGAACAAGGGCGGCGTGCCCTGCGGCCCGATCTACAGCATGGACCAAGTGTTCGCCGACCCGCAGGTCAAGCACATCCAGGCGGCGGCCGAAGTGCAGAGCCGGAAACTCGGCAGGCTGAAGCTCGTCAACCAGCCCGTCAAGCTGTCGCGCACGCCGGCGAAGCTCCTCGCGGCGAGCCCCGAGCGCGGCGAGCACACGGAAGAAGTCCTGCTGGAAGCCGGTTTCGACAAAACCCAAATCGCGGAATTCAGAAGCAAAGGAATCGTGTAATGGCCGAACTCAAGACCTCCATCGACGGCGCGGTTGCCACCGTCATTTTCTCCAACCTGCCGAAGATGAACGCCATGAGCTACGACATGTGGCAGGCGGTGCCCAGGGTCTTCGCGGAACTGGACAAGAATCCCGCCGTGCGCGTGATCGTCTGCGCCGGCGACGGCGACAAGGCCTTCATCTCCGGCGCCGACATTTCGCAGTTCGAGAAGCTGCGCGGCACTGTGGAGGCGCAGAAGGAATACAACACGGCGGTCGAACAGGCCTACGTCGCACCGATGAACTGCTCCAAGCCGGTGGTGGCGCGCATCCGCGGCATCTGCATCGGCGGCGGGCTGGGCTTCGCCGCCGCCTGCGACATGCGCGTGTGCTCGGAGGATTCCATCTTCCGCATGCCGGCGGCGCGCCTCGGCCTGGGCTACAGCCCGGCGGGCGTGCGGCGCTTCATGAACGTGCTGGGCGCGGCGAACACCACCGACATTTTCATGTCGGCGCGCAAATTCGACGCCAAAGAGGCGCTGCGCATGGGCTTCGTGACCAGGGCGGTCGCGGCCGCCGAGCTGGAGAAAACCGTCGCGGACTACTGCAAGATGGTTGCCGAGAACGCGCCGCTCACCGTCGCCGCGGCCAAGTTCGCCGTGCAGCAGTGGCAGAAGGACGAGAAGGAGCGCGACGTCGCCAGGGCGATGAAAATGGTCGAAGCCTGCTTCGCCAGCGAAGACCACAAGGAAGGCCGCAAGGCGTTCATGGAAAAGAGAACGCCGCAGTTCCACGGGAAGTAGGCATGCGGGTTCTTGGAATTTTCATTTTAATTTGCCTGTCCACGTGGGCAAATGCGCAGAGCTATCCGTCGAAACCCATACACCTGGTCGTCGGCTATCCGCCGGGCGGCTCGGGCGACTTCACCACGCGCATCATCGGCGACGAGCTGTCGAAGGAACTCGGCGTCCCGGTGCTGGTCGAGAACAAGCCCGGCGCGGGCGGCTCGATCGCCTCGGACTTCGTCGCCAAGTCGGCGCCCGACGGCTACACCATCCTCAACCAGGGCAACCACCAGATCAACAAGAGCCTATACAAGAACCTGGGCTACGACGACAAGGATTTCATTCCGGTATCGCGTGTCGCCAACGGCGCCACGGTGCTGGTGGTCGGCAACGAAACGCCGTTCAAGAACCTGCGCGACCTGATTGCCTACGCCAAAGCGAACCCGGGCAAGCTGTTCAACGCTTCGGCGGGTTTCGGCTCGGCGCCGCATATCGCCGCCTGCGCTTTTGAGGCCGCGGCGGGCATCAAGGTCACCTCGGTGCAGTACAAGGGCGGCGGGCCGGCGGCGCTGGCGCTGCTGTCGGGCGACACGCAGATGATGTACGCCACGTCCCCGACGGTGATGGGGTTCGTCCGGGGCGGACGCATGCGCCCGCTGGTGATCAGCATGCGCAAGGCCTCGCCGGCGATTCCGGGCATTCCTGGCGCGGATGAAGCCGGCCTGCCCGGCTACGAATCCACGTTCTGGTTCGGCCTGTATGTGCCCGCCGGCACGCCGGCGGAGATCGTGCGCCGGCTGCACGCGGCGGCGGCGAAAAGCCTCGCCAAGCCGGAGGTGCGCGAAAAGATCGCGTCGCAGGGCATGGACGCGGCGCCGTCGGCCTCGCCCGCCGCATTCGACGCCGAGATCAGGGCAGAGGCGCCGGAAATCGACCGCGCGCTGCACAATTGCGGCGCGAAAATAGAATAACAACGAAAGGAAACATCCGCATGAGCAAAATCGCAATCATCACCGGCGCAGGCAGCGGCGTGGGCAAGGCCGCGGCGCTTGCGTTCCTGAAGGACGGCTGGCAGGTGGCGCTCGCCGGGCGGCGCAAGGACGTGCTCGAACAGACCGCGAAGGAGTCCGGCGCGGGCGAGCGCGCCTACTGCGTGCCGACCGACGTGTCCAAGCAGGATTCGGTCAAGGCGCTGTTCGCGGCGGTGAAAGCCAAGTGGGGCCGCGTCGACGTGGTGTTCAACAACGCCGGCGTCAACGCGCCGGGCACCTCGCTCGAGGAATTGAGCCTGGAGAAATGGCAGAACGTCGTGGACATCAACCTCACCGGCATGTTCATCTGCATGCAGGAAGCCTTCAAGGTGATGAAGGACCAGAGCCCGCGCGGCGGCCGCATCATCAACAACGGCTCCATCTCGGCGCACGCGCCGCGCCCCGGTTCGGTGGCCTACACCGCCACCAAGCACGCGGTCACGGGCCTGACCAAGACCGGCGCGCTCGATGGCCGCAAGTACGACATCGCGGTCGGCCAGATCGACATCGGCAACGCGCGCACCGAGATGGCGGAGCGGATGGCGAAGGGCGTGCCGCAGGCCGACGGCTCGATCAAGCCGGAGCCGCTCATGGACGTGGCCCACGTCGGCGAGGCGGTGCTGCACATGGCCGGCTTCCCGATCGAGACCAACGTACTGTTCCTCACGATCAAGGCCACGAAAATGCCTTTTGAAGGACGCGGTTGAAGAAAATAAAGGCCTCCGACGACAAGGAGTTCATCAACAGCAAGGATGCGCGCGCGCTGCGCATCCTCGCCGAATACCTCGAGCCGCGCAGCCGCTTCGACAAGCACGGCGTCGAGGACACCATCGTGTTCTTCGGCTCGGCGCGCTTCAAGGAAGGCAACCGCTGGTACGAGGACGCGCGCCGCCTCGCCTTCCGCCTGACCGAATGGTCCAAGGCGCTGCCGTCGAAGGACCGGCGCTTCGTGGTCTGCACCGGCGGCGGCCCGGGCATCATGGAAGCGGCCAACCGCGGCGCCTCCGAAGCGAAGGGCATGACCATCGGCCTGGGCATCTCGCTGCCGCACGAGCAGCACGACAATCCCTGGCTCACGCGCGAACTGGGATTCCATTTCCACTACTTCTTCATGCGGAAATTCTGGTTCACCTACCTCGCGAAAGCGATGATCATCTTTCCCGGCGGCTTCGGCACGCTGGACGAGCTGATGGAAGTGCTGACGCTGGTGCAGACGAGAAAAATGACCAAGCCGCTGCCGATCGTGCTGTTCGGCAACGAGTATTGGAAGGAAGTGATCAACTTCGACGCGCTGGTGAAGCACGGCACGATCAACGCGGCGGACGTGGACCTGATGTACCGCAGTGACTCAGTGGACGAGGCCTACGAGTGGCTCGTCCCCCTGCTCACCAAGTACGCCCTGGACAATCCCGGGGCGAAACTCTAGCCAACCACGTTCTTCAGCAGTCCGATCCCGGCGATTTCCGTTTCGAGGACGTCGCCCTTCTTGAGGAATTCGGGCGGCGTGCGCGCGTGGCCGACGCCGGCCGGGGTGCCGGTGGAGATGATGTCGCCCGGCTCCAGCGTCAGGCCGGCCGACAGCTCGGCGATGATGCGCGGGATCTTGAAGTACATGTGCCGCGTGTTCGAATCCTGCTTGATCACGCCGTTGACGCGCGTCACCACGCGCAGGTCCCACCAGTCCTTCACCTTGTCGGGGGTGACGATCCACGGCCCCATCGGGCAATGGCCGTCCAGGCTCTTGCCCTTGAACCACTGCTGGCCGTGCTGGCGCTGCACCTCGCGCGCCGAGACGTCGTTGATGACGGTGTAGCCGAACACGTGCTTCATGGCGTCGGCTTCCTTGATGTTGGTGCCGCCGCGCCCGATGATCACGCCCAGCTCGACCTCCCAGTCGACCTTCTCGGTCACGCCCGCGTGCAGCGGGATGCGGTCGTAAGGCCCGTTGACGCTCGTCGGCGCCTTGGTGAAGAAGGTCGGATGCTTCGGGATTTCGACGACGTTGGGGCGCGCCTTGGCGCCCTCCTCGAAATGCTCGAGGTAGTTCCAGCCGACGCAGAACACGTTCTTGCGCGGCCTGGGGATGGGCGCCAGCACCCGTACCGAGGACAGCGGGATGCCTTTGCCTTTTTTCAGCAGGGCCTTCACCTTCGCCAGCCCCGGCTTGCCCGAGGCGATGAGGGAAATCATGTCAGGGACCCGGACCTCGACGAGGTGCTCGGGCCCCAGCATCGCGCCGACGCGCGGCGCCGCGCCCTTGTTCTTCTGTGCATAGGTCAGCAGTCGCATGCTTGCTCCTCAGGTTGCGGGCCATGATAGCAAGCCGGTTACAACTTGATACAGCTATGCCGCAGCGGCCGCGTGAAAATGCCGTCGTGCGCCTGATCCTCGTTTTCGTGATCCTTGCGTCCGTCTGCACCCAGGCGGCGGCCCAGTTCGGCGGCATGAAGCGCGGCGGCATCGACAATGGCGGCACGGGCCGGTCGCGCTCCGGCGACGACCTGTCCGGGGTGACCCGCATGAGCGCGAACGACCAGCTGCGCATGCAGATCACGGACACGCGCCTCTCGCTCAAGCTCGAGCCGGCGC
>CAZPNH010000062.1:0-7584 GCA_964587635.1 uncultured Bordetella sp. | reverse complement strand
CCCGCCACGTTGCTGCTCACGTAGGCCATCGGGTTCTCCAGCGAGTAGCGCACGCCCGCCTGCGCCGCGAGGTGCAGCACCGCGTCGAAGCGTCCGGCCTCGAACACCGCGGCCAGCGCGGGCTCATCGGAGATATCGAGCTTTTCGAAGGAAAAAGCGGAAAACGGCCGCAATTGCTCCAGCCGGGCGCGCTTGAGCGCCGGGTCGTAATAGGCGTTCAGGTTGTCGATGCCCAATACCTCGTGCCCGCGCTCGAGCAAGCGCCTGCTCGAATGCATGCCGATGAACCCCGCCGCGCCTGTCACCAGCAGCTTCACGCCCGCGCCCCGCCCAATCAGAGGAAAGTGTTGATTTTACTAGATACTTTTGGAACCGGCGGGCGCCAGTTCCCGCACCGCGGCGACGATGCGCTGCTGCGTGCTTTCGTCCAGGTCCGCGTGCATCGGCAGGCTGATGACTTCGCGCGCGAGGCGCTCCGAGACCGGGAACGACTGTCCCGCGTAGCCCGCCGCATAGGCCGGCTGCTGGTGCAGCGACAGCGGATAGTGCACCGCGGTCGGAATGCCGCGCGCCTTCATCTCCTGCTCGAATTTCGCGCGCTCGCTCACGCGCACCGTGTACTGCGCGTAGACGCTGGTGCGGTCGGGCCGGACTTTCAGTGTTTTCACCGAAGAACCCAGCAGCGCATCATAGTGCGCGCCGATTTCGCCGCGCTGCCGCACTTCCCAGTCGAAGCGTTCGAGCTTCGCCAGCACCACCGCGCACTGGATGGAGTCCATGCGGCCGCCGACGCCGATGCGCGTGTGCTGGTAGCGGCCCGACTGGCCGTGCACGCGGATTTCGCGCATCGCCGCGGCCAGCGCGTCGTCGCTGGTGAACAGCGCGCCGCCGTCGCCGTAGCAGCCGAGCGGCTTGGACGGGAAGAAGCTGGTGCAGGCGATGGCCGAGAGGTTGCAGCTCTTCCTGCCCTTGTAGGTGGCGCCGAAACTCTGCGCCGCGTCCTCGATCACCGGCAGCCCGCGGCGCGCGGCGATGGCGTTGATTTCGTCCATGTCGGCGGGCTGGCCGTAGAGCGACACCGGCAGGATGGCGCGCGTGCGCGGCGTGATCGCCGCCTCGAGCTTCGACACGTCGATGTTCGCCGTGTCCTCCTCGACGTCGACGAACACGGGTTTGGCGCCGATGAGCGCGATCATCTCGGCGGTGGCGACGAAGGTGAAGGGCGTGGTCACCACTTCGTCGCCCGGCTTCACGCCCAGCGCGAGCAGCGCGATGAGCAGCGCTTCCGTGCCCGAGGCCACCGCGATGCAGTGCTTCGCGCCGGTCCAGGCGGCGAGGCGGTCTTCGAGCTCCTTCACTTCCGGCCCCATGACGTACTGGCCGTGGTCGAGCACGCGCTGGATGCGCGCGTTGACGCTCTCGCGCAGTGCCGCGTACTGCGTCTTGAGGTCGATGAAATCCATGGCGCCGATGTTAGTGGATTGCGGCGAGCACCGCAGCCAGGCCCTGCCGCCAGTCCGGCAGCGCGATGCCGAATTCGGCGCCGATCTTGCCGTTGTCCAGCAGCGAATTTTTCGGCCGTCTCGCCGGCGCGCCATATTCCGCGCTGGAAATCGGTACGACCGCTGTTTGCAGCCCTTTCATGGCAAGAATTTCCTTTGCAAACCCGTGCCACGTCGTCTCGCCCGCCGCGCTCAGGTGGTACAGCCCGCTCGCCTTCCCGGAACGGGCGAGCACCTGAGCCACCGCGCCCGCGATGGCGCCGCTCGACGTCGGCGCGCCGCGCTGGTCGACCACCACGCGCAGTTCGGGCTTCGTCTCCGCCGCGGCCAGGATCGCATGGACGAAATTCCGGCCGACGGGCGCATAGACCCAGCTGGTGCGGAAGATGAAATGCCGGCAGCCGCTTGCGGCAATGGCCTGCTCGCCGGCCAGCTTGCTTTTTCCGTAAACGCCCAGAGGATTGGGCGCATCGGTTTCGGCGTAAGGCGCGGGTTTTTTGCCGTCGAACACGTAGTCGGTGGAAAAGTGGACCAGCAGCGCATCCAGCGCCCCGGCTTCGCGCGCCAGTTCTTCGACTGCCCGGGCGTTCACCGCGAAAGCCGATTCCCGTTCCTGCTCGGCGCGATCCACGGCCGTGTAGGCCGCAGCATTCACGATGACTTGCGGTTTTTCTCTTTTTATTTTTGTTCTTATCGAATTCAAATTCAAAAGATCCAAACCGTGCCGGTCCAGGGCAATCACCTCGCCCAGCGGCGCGAGCGCGGACTCCAGCGCCGAGCCGACCTGCCCGCCGCGCCCGGTGAGGAGGATCTTCAAGCGAAGGTTTCGGCGCTGGCCAGCGGCAGGCCGCGCCGGTCCTTGTCCGCCAGCACCGGCTCGCCCGCGAGCGGCCAGTCGATGGCGAGGGCCGGGTCGTTCCACAGCAGCGTGCGTTCGTGCTCGGGCGCGTAGTAGTCGGTGGTCTTGTACTGCACTTCGGCCTGCTCCGAGAGCACGAGGAAGCCGTGCGCGAAGCCGGCGGGGACCCACAGCATGCGCTTCGATTCTGCGTCGATGCGCGTGCCCACCCAGCGGCCGAAGCTGAGCGAAGCGCGGCGCAGGTCCACCGCCACGTCCCAGACGGCGCCCGCTGTCACGCGCACCAGCTTGCCCTGCGTCTGGCGCACCTGGTAATGCAGCCCGCGCAGCACGTTTTTCGAAGAACGCGAATGGTTGTCCTGCACGAATTTTTCCCGGATGCCGAGACGTTCGAAGGACCGTTCGTTCCACGATTCCATGAAAAAACCGCGCTCGTCGCCGAATACTTTCGGCTCGAGCATGAGCACATCCGGAATCGCCGTGCGCTCGGCCTTCACTGGTACAGCCTCTCCGAGAGCACGCGCAGCAGGTATTCGCCGTAGCCGCTCTTGGCCAGCGGCCGCGCCAGCGCGCGCAGCCGGGCGGCGCTGATGTAGCCCATGCGCCAGGCGATTTCCTCGGGGCAGGCGATTTTCAGGCCCTGCCGGCGTTCGATGGTTTCGATGAAATGGGAGGCCTCCAGCAGCGACTCGTGCGTGCCGGTGTCCAGCCAGGCGTGGCCGCGGCCGAGCGGCAGCACCGCGAGCTCGCCCATTTCCAGGTACTTGCGGTTGACGTCGGTGATCTCGAGTTCGCCGCGCGCCGAAGGTTTCAGCTTCGAGGCGATGCCGACCACGCGGTTGTCGTAGAAATACAGCCCGACCACGGCGTAGCGCGATTTCGGCCGCGCGGGTTTTTCCTCGATGCTTTTCGCCCGGTTCTTCCTGTCGAATTCGACCACGCCGTAGCGCTCGGGATCCTGCACCGGGTAGGCGAAGATGGTGGCGCCCTTGCGGCGCTGCGCGGCCGTTTTCAGCAGGCCGGTGAGGTCGTGGCCGTGGAAGATGTTGTCGCCCAGCACCAGCGCCACCGGGTCGCGGCCGATGAATTTGCGGCCGATGAGGAACGCCTGCGCGAGGCCGCCGGGCGAAGGCTGCACCGCGTAGGACAGGCGGATGCCCCAGCGCTTGCCGTCGCCCAGCAATTGTTCGAAGCGCGGCGTGTCCTGCGGGGTGGAGATGATGAGGATGTCGCGGATGCCCGCCAGCATCAGCGTGCTCAGCGGGTAGTAGATCATCGGCTTGTCGTACACGGGCAGCAGCTGCTTGGAGACGGCGAGCGTCGCCGGAAAAAGCCGCGTGCCCGAACCGCCCGCGAGGATGATTCCCTTCATGCGACCCCCTTTTCGATGCGGCGCAGATCGGCGTCCACCATCATCGCCACCAGTTGCTCCAGGCTGGTGGTCGGCGACCAGCCGAGCTGCGCCTTCGCCTTGGCCGCGCTGCCCAGCACCGTGTCGATCTCGGCGCGGCGGAACAGCGCCGGATCCACCGCGACATGGCGTTCGTAGTCCAGCCCGGCGTGGGCGAACGCGATGCGGCAGAAATCGCGCACCGAGGCGTTGCGCCCCGTGGCGATCACGTAGTCGCCGCCCGCGTCCTGCTGCAGCATGCGCCACATGGCCTCGACGTAGTCGCCGGCGAAGCCCCAGTCGCGCCGCGCGTCCAGGTTGCCGAGCAGCAGCTTGTCCTGCCTGCCGAGCTTGATGCGCGCGACGCCCGAGCTGATTTTGCGCGTGACGAATTCCGGCCCGCGCAGCGGCGACTCGTGATTGAACAGGATGCCGCTGGTGGCGTGCAGGCCGTGGCTTTCGCGGTAATTCACCGTGAGCCAGTGGCCGAAGGCCTTCGCCACGCCGTACGGACTGCGCGGATGGAAAGGCGTGGACTCATCCTGCACCGGCGCCTGCACGCGGCCGAATACCTCGCTGGAGGTCGCCTGGTAGAAACGGATTTTCGGATCGGTGCAGCGGATCGCCTCCAGCACATTGGTCACTGCCATGCCCGACACCTGCACCGTGACCGACGGCAGGTCCCAGGATTTGTCGACGAAACTCTGCGCGGCGAGGTTGTAGAGCTCGGCCGGCCGCGACTGCTCGATCGCGCGCAGCAGCGAGGACAGGTCGGTGACGTCGCCCGCGAGCAGCGTCACTTCGGCGCCCAGCTCGCGCAGGCGCCAGAGCGCGTCGCTGCCGCGCCGCGCCACGAGGCCGTGCACCTGGTAGCCCTTATCGAGCAGCAGCCGCGCGAGGTAGGCGCCGTCCTGGCCGGTCACGCCGGTGATCAGTGCACTTTTTTGCGTCATTGCCTGCCGAGGTACCAGTCTACGGTTTTGCGCAGGCCGGTCTCGAAACTCTCCTTCGGCCGCCAGCCGAGCTCGCGCCCGATTTTCGAGGCGTCGATGGCGTAGCGCCGGTCGTGGCCCGGACGGTCCTTCACCATGGCGATCAGGTCGGCGTAGCGCCCGGTCCGGCGCGGCCGCGCTTCGTCCAGCAGCGCGCACAGCGTGTGCACCAGGTCGAGGTTTTTCTTCTCGCCGCCGCCGCCGATATTGTAGGTCTCGCCGGGACGGCCCTGCTCCAGCACCAGGCGCACCGCCTCGCAGTGGTCGAGCACGTACAGCCAGTCGCGCACGTTCTGGCCGTCGCCGTAGACCGGCAGCGGTTTCTCCGCCAGCGCGTTGGCGATCATGAGCGGGATCAGTTTCTCCGGATACTGGCGCGGGCCGTAGTTGTTGGAGCAGTTGGTGGTCAGCACCGGCAGGCCGTAGGTGTGGTGGTAGGCGCGCACCAGGTGGTCGGACGCCGCTTTCGAGGCCGCATAGGGGCTGTTCGGCGCGTAGGCGTTGGTTTCGCTGAACGCGGGCGCCGCGGGCCCGAGCGAGCCGTAGACCTCGTCGGTGGAGACGTGCAGGAAGCGGAAGCCTTCCTTGTCGCCGCCGGGCAGCGCGCCCCACCAGGCGCGCGCCTCTTCCAGCAGGCTGAAGGTCCCCACGATGTTGGTCTGGATGAACTCGCCCGGCCCGTCGATCGAGCGGTCCACATGGCTCTCGGCGGCGAAATGCACGAGGGCGCGCGGCCGGTGCTCGGCCAGCAACCGGCGCACGAGCGCGCGGTCGGCGATGTCGCCCTTCACGAAGACGTGGCGCGCGTCGCCCGAGAGCGCAGCCAGGTTCTTCAGGTCGCCCGCGTAGGTGAGCTTGTCGAGATTGACGATCGCCTCGCCGGTGGCGGCGATCGTCGATAACACGAAGTTGGCGCCGATGAAGCCCGCGCCGCCGGTGACCAGGAGCATGCGGCGATTATCGCATTGCGAGGCCCGCTTACCCGCTCATTGCGCGGGCACGTACTCCGGGATCCAGGCCTTGAGCCGCGCGCGCACCGCCTCGGGCGGTGCGCCGGCGGAAGCCGCCAGCCATGCCAGGACCTCCTCGGGCAGGCCGGCGTTTTCCGGCGCGCGCGCGCGCGCGATGCGTAGTTTCGGATGCGGCGTCGGCAGCGTGGTCTCGCCGTCCACCAGCACCTCCTCGAACAGCTTCTCGCCGGGCCGCAGCCCGCTGAACACGATGCGCACGTCCTGCTCGCTGAAGCCCGACAGGCGGATCATCTGGCGCGCGAGCTCGGCGATTTTCACCGGCTGGCCCATGTCGAGCACGAAGATCTCGCCGCCCTTGCCCAGCTGCGCGGCCTGCAGCACGAGCTGCGCGGCCTCCGGGATGGACATGAAGTAGCGCTCCATGTCCGGATGCGTGACGGTCACCGGGCCGCCGCGCGCGATCTGCTCGCGGAAGCGCGGGATCACGCTGCCGGTCGAGCCCAGCACGTTGCCGAAGCGCACCATGACGAAACGCGTGGCGGCGCGCGGCTGCAGCGCCTGGCACAGCATCTCGGCCAGGCGCTTGGAGGCGCCCATCACATTGGTCGGATTGACCGCCTTGTCGGTGGAGACCAGCACGTAGGTGCCGGCGCCGGCGGCCTGCGCGGCGCGCGCGGTGACGATGGTGGACAGCGCGTTGTTGGCGGCCGCCTGAAAGGCGTTGTCCTTTTCCATGAGCGGCACGTGCTTGTAGGCGGCGGCGTGGAACACCACCTGCGGCGCGTGGCGCGCGAATATTTCCGTCACGCGCGCCTCGTCCTTCGCGTCGCCGATCGCCGCGACCACGGGCAGTTCCGCGTGGCGGTCGCGGAATTCCTGCTCGATCAGGTACAGCGCGTACTCGGAGTTCTCCACCAGCACCAGGCGCGCCGGCGCGAAGCGCGCGATCTGGCGGCACAGTTCCGAGCCGATCGAGCCGCCGGCGCCGGTCACCAGCACCGTCTTGCCCTTGAGGAGGCCGCTCAGCTGCGCGTCGTCCAGCTGCACCGGGTCGCGGCCGAGCAGGTCGTCCAGCTCCACTTCGCGCAGCTGCGACACGCTGACCTTGCCCGACACGATGTCCGAGTAGGCCGGCACGGTCATCACGCGCAGGCCGGCCGCCTGGCACAGGTCCAGCGCGCGCTTGCGCGCCGCGTGCGTGGCGCCGGGCATGGCGATGATCGCCTGCGGCACGGCCATGCGCTCGGCGATGTCGCCCACGCGGTCGAGCGCGCCCAGCACCTTCACGTCGTGGATCGCGCCGCCGTGCTTGCGCGTGTCGTCGTCCAGCAGCGCCACCACGCGCCACTGGCTGCTGTTGGCGAGATCGCGCAGCAGCGCGGAGGCGGAGGCGCCCGCGCCGAGCACGATCACCGGGTGCGCCTCCGGATGGCGCACGATGCCGAGCAGGCGCTGCTCCTTCCAGGCGCGGTACAGCAGGCGGCTGCCGCTCATGGCGCCGATGAGCAGCAGCGGCGCGATGAGGAATACCGAGCGCGGCACCGGCGGCACGGGCGCGGCGAACAGAAACAGCACGGGCGCGGCCATGCCGGCGAAGAACACCGCACTGACGATTTTCTGCAGGTCCGGCAGGCTCGCGTAGCGCCACAGGCCGCGGTACAGGCCCAGGCGCCAGAACAGCAGCGCGTTCACCAGCACCACCCAGGGCAGCGTGAACAGCGCGGTCCGGAGGAATTCGGACGGAATGTCCAGATTGAAGCGCAACCAGAACGCCACCATCCAGGCAAGCGCGGAAACCACCACGTCGTGCAGGAACGCGAGCGTGGAACGGATCGGCAGCGGCGGGCGCACGTTCATGCGGAATGTGGCG
>CAZPNH010000061.1:0-7710 GCA_964587635.1 uncultured Bordetella sp. | reverse complement strand
GAGGAAACGGCGGAAAAGCCGGTGATGGCGACCCCGAAGCAGATCAGGGCGAAAATCGCGCACATCCACATGGCCGCAAGCGCGGTTATCCGCATGGCTGCATGTTACTTGGTGTCCGGCCGTTCCAGGTTGTAGCCCAGGCCCCGCACGGTCACGATGCGCACGCCGCCCGCCGCCAGCTTTTTGCGCAGGCGGTGGACGTAGACCTCGATCGCGTTCGCGGAGACCTCGTCGCCCCATTCGCACAGGTGGCTGATGAGCTGCTCTTTCGAGACGAACCGCCCGGCCCGCTGAAGGAGAATCTCCAGAAGATTGAGCTCGCGCGCCGACAGCTCGACCGGCTCGCCGTTCAGCCGCGCCACGCGTCCGATCTGGTCGTAGGTCAGCGGACCGTGCGGTTTCAGCGCCGGGCCGGCCGACGCGCCGCGCCGCGCGAGCGCACGTACCCGCGCCTCCAGCTCCGCCAGCTCGAAAGGCTTGGCCAGGTAATCGTCCGCGCCTGCGTCCAGCCCCTGCACGCGGTCAGTGATGCCGCTCCTGGCGGTGAGGACCAGGACCGGGGTCGCGCACTTGCGCGACCGCAGGCGCTTCAGCACGTCCAGCCCGGATTTCTTGGGTAATCCGATGTCGAGGATCAGCAGGTCGAAGGAATTCGTTTCGATGGCGGCGTCCGCCTCGTTGCCATCGCTGACGCAATCCACCACGTAACCCGCATGCCGCAGGGAATGGACCAGGCCCTCGGCAAGGCTCGGATCGTCCTCCGCCACAAGAATGCGCATTCCTCCCCCTCGATGGAAGTGTAACTGACATACAATGTTCACGGCGGGCCCCCCCGCATTGCAGCCTGGTGAACCTGGTCAGGTCCGGAAGGAAGCAGCCACAGCTGGACACTGCAAGTGCCGGGGTCAGGCTCGCCACCATTTTTCCCCCGTAGAATTGCGCCATGGCATATCAGGTTCTCGCCCGCAAATGGCGGCCGCGCGATTTTTCCAGCCTGGTCGGGCAGGAGCACGTGGTGAAGGCGCTGCGCCACGCGCTGAGCGAGCAGCGGCTGCACCACGCCTATCTCTTCACCGGCACCCGCGGCGTGGGGAAAACCACGCTCGCGCGCATCCTCGCCAAGTGCCTGAACTGCGAAACCGGCATCACGCCCGATCCCTGCGGCAAATGCGGCGCCTGCGTGGAGATCGACGGCGGCCGCTTCCCGGACCTGATCGAGATCGACGCCGCCACCAACACCGGCATCGATGAAATGCGCGCCCTGCAGGACAACGCCGCCTACGTGCCGGTGCGCGGCCGCTTCAAGGTCTTCGTCATCGACGAAGTCCACATGCTGTCCAAGGCGGCCTTCAATTCGATGCTGAAAACGCTCGAGGAGCCGCCCGCGCACCTGAAGTTCATCCTCGCCACCACCGACCCGCAGAAAATTCCGGTGACGGTGCTGTCGCGCTGCCTGCAGTTCAACCTGAAGCAGATGCCGCGCGCGGCCATCGTCGCGCATTTGGCGAAAATTCTCCCCGAGGAGAAGATCACCTTCGACCTGGAGGCGCTGCCGCTGATCGCGCGCGCCGCCGCCGGCAGCATGCGCGACGCGCTTTCGCTGCTCGACCAGGCGATCGCGCACGGCGCCGGCCGCCTGAACGCGGCCGGCGTGCGCGAGATGCTGGGCACGGTGGACGAAACCTACCTGCTGCGGCTGCTGGAGGCGCTGGCGGCCGGCGACGGCCCAGCGCTGGCCGCCATCGCCGACGAAATGCAGGCGCGCAGCCTGTCCTTCGACAGCGCACTGCAGGATCTCGCCAGCCTGCTGCTGCGCGTGACGCTCGCGCAGACCGTGCCCGCGGCGCTGGAGGACGACATGCCCGAGCGCGAGCGCGTCGCCGCGCTGGCGCGGGCGATCGATCCCGAAACCGTGCAGCTGTGCTACCAGATCGCGGTGCAGGGGAGGGACGACCTGCCGCTGGCGCCGGACGAGCACGCGGGTTTCCTGATGACGCTGCTGAGAATGCTGGCTTTTCGTCCTGAAGAATTGAAATTCCCGGATGCAAAGGAAACCCAGCCATCCAAACCCAGGCCACAGTCGTCCGCGTTCGACGGCGACTGGCCCGCGCTGGTGCAGCGCCTGCCGCTGTCGGGCGGCCCGAAGGAACTGGCGCGCAACAGCGAGCTCAAGAGCCGCGACAGCGGCGTGTTCGGGCTGGTACTGCAGAAATCCATGGCGCATCTCGCGGGCGACGCTTTCCGGGAAAAACTCCAGGCCGCGCTGGCGGCGCATCTCGGCAGTCCGGTGAAGGTGCAGGTCACGCTCGGCGAAACGGGCGGCGCGACGGCGGCGGCGCGCGACGCGGCCGACCGCGGCGTGCGGCAGGCCGAGGCGACGCGCGCGGTGAAGGGCGACAGTTTCGTGCAGGACCTCGTCAACCTCTTCGACGGCAGGGTCGTCGATTCGACCATTCGGGAAAAACAGCGATGAAAGGCAATATCGGCCAGATGATGAAGCAGGCGCAGATGATGCAGGAGAACATGCGCCGCATGCAGGAGCAGCTCGGCACGCTCGAGGTCGAAGGGCAATCGGGCTCCGGCATGGTGAAGGTGGTGATGACCTGCAAGCACGAGACCCGGCGCGTCAGCATCGATCCTTCTCTGACGTCGGACCGCGAAATGCTCGAAGACCTGCTGGTCGCGGCGTTCAACGACGCCGAGCGCAAGGTGGAAGCCACCGTGCAGGAAAAAATGGGCGCGCTGACCGCGGGCATGGGACTGCCGGCCGGGCTGAAACTGCCTTTCTAGGATGAAGCGCGACGTCATTCCCAGTCCGGCAGGCCTGGACCGCCTGATCGAGGCGTTGCGCGTGCTGCCGGGCGTCGGGCCGCGCTCGGCGCAGCGCATGGCCTACTACCTGCTGCAGCACGACCGCGCGGGAGCCGAGGCGCTGGGCGCTTCGCTCGGGGAGGCGCTGCGCTCGGTGCGCCACTGTTCGCGCTGCAACAATTTCACCGAGGACGACATCTGCTCGCTGTGCAGCTCGCCGCGGCGCGACGCGTCCCTGCTGTGCATCATCGAGACGCCGGCCGACCTGTCCATGGTCGAGCAGACGCTCAGCTATTCGGGCATGTACTTCGTCCTGATGGGACGGCTCTCGCCGCTGGACGGCGTCGGCCCGCGCGACATCGGCCTCGACCGGCTGCTCGCGCGCGCCACCGACGGCGTCGTGCAGGAGGTGATTCTCGCCACCAATTTCACCAACGAAGGCGAGGCCACGGCGCACTACATCGCCGAAATGCTGCGCGCGCGCGGGGTGAAGGCGAGCCGGATCGCGCGCGGCGTGCCGCTCGGCGGCGAGCTGGAGTACGTGGATATCGGCACCATCTCGCAGGCGCTGCTCGACCGCCGCGGGTTATAGTTCCGCTTCTGGAGGGAAGTCATGGGAAAAATCATCGGCATCGCGCTGCTCGCGGCCGCTACGCTGGCGCAGGCGCAGATCGAAAAACGCGACGTGCACATCGCGGTCGGCGGCAAGGTGGCGCTGTACTACCTGCCGCTGACGATCACCGAGCGGCTCGGCTATTTCAAGGACGAGGGCCTCAACGTCCGCATCAGCGACTTCGCCGGCGGCACGCGCTCGCTCGAGGCGGTGGTCGGCGGCAGCGCCGACGTGGTGTCCGGCTCCTACGAGCACACCATCAACATGCAGTCGAAGAAAATTTTCTTCCAGGGCTTCGTGCTGGCGGGCGCTTCGCCGCAGATCAGCATCGGCATCGTCTCGGCGAAGGCGGCAGGCTACAAGGGCCCGAAGGATCTCAAGGGGCTGAAGGTGGGCGTGAGCGCGCCCGGTTCGAGCACCAACATGGTGGTCAACTACTTCATCGCCGGGGGCGGGCTCAAGCCCACCGACGTGTCCATCATCGGCATCGGCGCGGGCGCCAACGTGATCGCGGCGGTGGACCAGGGGCGGGTGGACGTGATTTCCCAGACCGATCCCGCCGTCACGATCCTCGAGAAGCAGGGCAAGATCAAGGTCATCGCGGAGACGCGCACGCCGGCGGGCACCGAGAAGCTGTTCGGCGGTCCGATGCCGGCGGCGAGTCTGTACGCGCCCATCGAATTCATCAGGAAGAATCCGAACACCGTCCAGGCGCTGACCAACGCCACGGTGCGCGCGCTGCTCTGGATGCAGGAAGCTTCGCCGCAGCAGATCCTCGCCACGGTGCCGGAGGAATACCTGCTCGGCGACAAGGCGATGTACCTGTTCGCCTTCAACAACGTGAAGACCGCGTTTTCCAGGGACGGGATGTTCAGCGAGGCGGGCGCGAAAACCACCCTCAAGACGCTCGCCACCTTCAATCCCGCGATCAAGCCGGCGGAAATCAGGCTCGCCGATACGTACACCAACGAGTTCGTCAAGAAGGCGCTCGCCAAGTACGGCAAGAAGCAGTAGCGCGCGCGATGGAGCAAGCCGCGCCGGCGCTCGCGCTGAAAAACATATCGGTGACCTTCGTCGCCGAGGGCGAAGCGAGTTTCACCGCCATCCGCGATGCGACGCTGGTCGTGCGCCCCGGCGAGTTCGTGTCGGTGGTCGGTCCCACCGGCTGCGGCAAGTCGACGCTGCTCAATATCGCCGCCGGCCTGCTGGCGCCGTCGGCGGGCGAAGTGCGCGTATTCGGCGAACCGCTGGCGGGACTGAACCGCAAGTCCGGCTACCTGTTCCAGAGCGAGGCGCTGCTGCCCTGGCGCACGGCGCTCGACAACGTCACGGTCGGGCTGGAGTTCCACGGGGTGGCGCGGGAGGAAGCGGTGCGCCGGGCGCGCGGCTGGCTGCAGCGCGTCGGCCTGGGCGGCCACGGCCACCGCTATCCGCACCAGCTCTCGGGCGGCATGCGCAAGCGCGTGGCGCTGGCGCAGACCCTGATCCTCGACCCGCAGATCATCCTCATGGACGAGCCGTTTTCCGCGCTCGACATCCAGACCCGCCAGCTGATGGAGAACGAACTGCTCGAGCTCTGGTCGGCGGACCGCAAGTCGGTGGTGTTCATCACCCACGACCTGGAAGAAGCGATATCGATGTCCGACCGCGTGGTGGTGCTGTCCGCCGGACCGGAATCGCACCCGATCGGCGAGTTCGGGATCGACCTGCCGCGGCCGCGGGACGTCGCCGAGATCCGGCTCACGCCGCGCTTCATCGAGCTGCACACCAGCATCTGGCAGGTCATGAAGGAAGAAGTGCTCAAAGGCTATGCGCAGCAGAAGAACCAGTAAATCGCTGCGCCTCTGGCAGCTGCTGATGCTGGCCGGCCTGTTCGCCTTCTGGTACGTCGCCACCAGCCCGACGCTGCTGCCGCCGCTCTATTTCGACAGCCCCGACAAGGCCGCCTTCTTCTTCGGCGAGCCGCTCAAGGTGCTGGAGCGGATCTGGGTGTGGTTTTCCTCGGGCTCCATCTACGAGCACCTCTGGGTGACGCTGCTCGAGACAGTGCTCGCCTTCGCCATCGGCACCGTGTCGGGGCTGGGCGTCGGCCTGTGGCTCGCGCTCAGCCCGACCGCGGCGGCGCTGTTCGATCCCTACATCAAGGCCGCCAACGCCATGCCGCGCGTGATCCTCGCGCCGATATTCGGCGTCTGGTTCGGCCTGGGCATGGCTTCCAAGGTGGCGCTGGGAATCACGCTGGTGTTTTTCATCGTCTTCTTCAACGTCTACCAGGGCGTGCGCGAAGTGAGCCACACGGTGCTCGCCAATGCGCGCATCCTCGGCGCCAGCGAGCGGCAGCAGCTGCGCAGCGACTACGTGCCCAGCGCGATGAGCTGGGTGTTCGCGAGCCTGCACAATTCGGTCGGCCTCGCCTTCGTCGGCGCGGTGGTGGGGGAGTACCTGGGGTCTTCCGAAGGCGTGGGCTACCTCATCCTGCAGGCGGAGGGCACCTTCGACGTCAATTCGGTGTTCGCCGGCATTCTCGTGCTGACGGCCTTCGCGCTGGTGCTCGACTGGATGGTGACGCTGGCCGAGCGGCGGTTGATGGTTTGGCAGCCGCGCAGCGGCGAGACGGAGAGGATATGAGCGTAAAAGCGTTTTTGGGTTTTGTTCTCGCGGTTTTTTGTTGCTCCATTCAGGCGCAGCCATATCCGGCCAAGCCGGTTAAATTGGTCATTCCCTATCCGCCGGGCTCGACGCCGGACATCGTCGGCCGCACGCTGGCGAACAGGCTTCAGGAAGCGCTCGGCCAGCCGTTCATCGTCGACAACCGGACGGGCGGCGGCGGCAACATCGGCGCCGAAGCGGTGGCGAAGTCGCCCGCCGACGGCTACACGCTGCTGATCGGCATCAACGGCCCCGCGGCGATCAACAAATTCCTCTACAAGGACCTGAACTACGACTCCGACAAGGACCTGCTGCCGGTGTCGCTGCTCGCGTCGGCGCCGCAGATGCTGGTGGTCACGCCCTCGGTCGAGGCGAACGACTTCAAGGGTTTCATCGCGTACCTGAAAAAAAATCCGGGACGGCTGTCCTATGGGTCCGCAGGCAGCGGCAGCGCATCGCATCTGACGATGGAGCTGCTGAAGAACGACGCGAACGTGTTCATCGTGCACATTCCGTACCGCGGTTTCCCGCCGGCGGTGACCGACCTGCTGTCGGGCAACATCCAGGCGATGTTCGCCATCATTCCCGCGGTGCTGCCGCAGGTGAAGGCGGGAAAACTGAAGGCGCTCGCCGTCACGGGCCTGAAGCGCAGCGCGATGGCGCCCGAAGTGCCCGACGTCGCCGAATTGGGCTATCCGCAGCTCGAATCGCTGGCCTGGATCGGCCTGCTGGCGCCCGCGGGCACGCCTGCGGAGATCGTCAACCGCCTGCACGGCGAAGGCGCGAAGGCGATGCGCGCGCCGGAGACGCGCGAGCTGCTCGGCAAGCAGGGATTCGACGTCGTGGCGGGCACCCCGGCGGAGTTTTCCGCCTGGATACGGGCCGAGCAGGCGAAGTGGTCGAAGGTCATCAAGGCGAGCGGGGCAGTCGCCGATTGACGCAATGCAGAAATAGCGTCAAAAGTTTGACACCGGCTGTTTCCACCCGCTATAATCTTTGGCTCAACGGACGCGGGGTGGAGCAGTCTGGCAGCTCGTCGGGCTCATAACCCGAAGGTCATAGGTTCAAATCCTATCCCCGCAACCAGGCTTTTCCGGTCGGTCCGTTGGCAGGTCCGCAGTTCGCAGTTCTGCTCTTTAAAAATTCGCAGCCGATAGGTGTGGGCGCTCGATGCGGAAGGCTTATGCATCTAGTAGCCTGCAACTTATTAGTACACGCAAGCAGTAAAGCAATACCTTCGTTTACTTTGAGAAGCAGGATGAAGTTTGCAATACCAAGCAGAGATTAAACTGAAGAGTTTGATCCTGGCTCAGATTGAACGCTGGCGGCATGCCTTACACATGCAAGTCGAGCGGCAGCGCGGGGGCAACCCTGGCGGCGAGCGGCGAACGGGTGAGTAATACATCGGAACGTGTCCTGTCGTGGGGGATAACCAGTCGAAAGACTGGCTAATACCGCATGAGATCGAAAGATGAAAGCGGGGGACCGCAAGGCCTCGCGCGATTGGAGCGGCCGATGTCGGATTAGCTAGTTGGCGGGGTAAAAGCCCACCAAGGCGACGATCCGTAGCTGGTTTGAGAGAACGACCAGCCACACTGGGACTGAGACACGGCCCAGACTCCTACGGGAGGCAGCAG
>CAZPNH010000060.1:0-7716 GCA_964587635.1 uncultured Bordetella sp. | reverse complement strand
CTACGTCGGCAGCGGCGCGTGGGTCGAGACGGCGGGAAACCTCACGGTGCAGGCGTCTTCCAGCGAGGATCTGCGATCGATCGCGCTCGGGTTTGGCGCTGGCGGCACGGCGGGCGTGGCCGGGTCGGTGGCGGTCTATTCGCTGACGACGACCACCAAGGGCTACCTGGAGGACAACAGCACCCTGCGCGCCAAGGGCAGCGCACTCATCACCGCCGATGACACCACCTCGCTGGATCTGATCGCGGGCAGCGCGGCCGGCGGTGGCACGGCGGCGGTCGGGGCGGGCGTCGGCGTCACCGTATTCAGCAAGACCACCCAGGCCTACGTCGGCAACAACGCCGATGTCGTGGCGCTCGGCAACGGCAGCGCGGTGACGGCCGCGACCGGCGATTTCAACGTCAGCGCGGGCGGCACGATCAGCGGCGACGGCGAGGTCAGCGATTCGGGGGTCAAGGCCACTGATCCGAACAACAACGACCTCACCGGCAGCCGCAGCGCGTTCACCTACCTGACGAACCAGCGCGTTTCCACCCCGGTGACCAGTTCTGTGAACGGCCTCGCGATCGCCGCGACCAACCGGGACAAGGTCGAGTCCTTTACCGTGACCGGTGCGGCCGCCGGCACGGCGGCAGTCACGATCGGCGGCAGCGTCGCCGTGGTCACCACGGACACCGAGGCCTCCATCGGCAGCGGCACGCAGGTGAACCAGGCGGGCATCGCCGGCAGCAGCGCCAGCGGCGCGCAGTCGGTGCGCGTCGCCGCCGGCGACGACCAGTTCCACGTCGGGCTTGGCGGCGCAGCCGCAGCCGCCGGCACTGCTGCGATCGGCGCGGGCGCGGACGTGCTGGTCGCCGGCAACACGACCAAGGCCACCATCGGCGCCAACGCGCAGGTGAAGGCGGCGCGCGACGTCGAGGTGCTTGCGCGCGGCCAGGAGCAGTACCTGGAGATGGGCGCGGGCCTGGCGGCGGCCGGCACGGTGGCGATCGCCGGCTCGGTGAGCGTGATTTCCCTGAACGACACGACCTACGCCAGCATCGCGGGCGGCACGACGCGGGTGGACGCGGGCGGCAACGTGCGCGTGGCCGCAAGCGACAATACAGAGACCGACATGATCGCGGGCGCTGCGGCCGCCGGTTTCGGCGTCGCCGGCGTGGGCGTTGCGGTGGGCGTGAACTCGCTCGCCAAGGACACGCAGGCGACGGTCGGCGACGGCACGACCATCAACGCCCTCGGCGGCTCGGGCGCGGGCGCGCTGACGGCCTATACCGGCGACGATACGGACACGACCGCGACGATGCACGGCCTGCAGGTGCAGGCGACGTCGAAGGAGGACTTGTTCCTCGTGTCGGCGAGCGGCGCGGCCGGCTTGTACGCCGGGGTCTCCGGCGCGCTCACCGTGACGGTCGTCAACTCGAATACCCTCGCCTCGATCGGCAACAACGCGCTGATCAACACCACCAACGGCGGCGCGGCGGCGGACCAGGATGTCAACGTCTCGGCGCGCAACCAGCTCAATTCGCAGACCTTCGTCGGATCGGTGGGGATCGGCGCCGCGGGCGTGGCGGGCGGCGTCGACGTTCTCACGGCCAGGAACAACACTACGGCCTCGATCGGCACCGGCACCGAGGTGCACGCGGTGCGCGACGTGGACGTCAACGCGCTGTCGACGAACCAGCTCTCGACGCTCGTCGTCAGCGCGGGCGGCGGGGTCGTCGGGGTCGCGGGCGGCGTGGCGGTCTACTCGATCGGCGACAAGCTGAGCAGCGATTCGCAGGACCAGCTGACCAGCAACGGCGACGTCAAGGGGCAGGCCGACAGCCAGGCGAGCGACGGTACGCTGAACAGCCTGCTGTCGCAGTCGTCCGACCAGAACGTGCAGAACATCAGCGCGAGCGCGCAGAGCAAGCGCTCGGCGATCGCCACCAGCAGCGCGGTATCCTCCGGTCCGGCGGCCACCGGGAATTCCGCCTCGATCGGCAGCGGCGCGAGGGTGTTCGCCGGCGGCGATGTGTCGGTGAATGCGCGCGGTACCATGAATTTCAGCCAGACCACCGGCGCCGTGGCGGTCGGCTTCGTCGGCCTGGGCGCCGGCATCGGCATCGCGAATTTCAATCTGAACAACCAGGCTTCCATCGGCGCGAGCGCGGAAATCACCGCGGGCGACGATCTCAAGGTGCGCGCTTCGCTGAACGAGACCGCGAACGGCCTGGCCTTCGCCGGCAGCGGCGGCATCGTCGCCCTGAACGCGGCCTACGCGAGCCTGGTCGACAACAGCACCACCACCGCCACCATCGGCAACAGTGTCGAGGTGCACCACGCAGACCAGGTCGATGTCGAGGCGGGCGATGTGCGCAAGCTGGACACGCAGGCCCTGGGCGCCAGCATCGGCGCGGTGGCGGGTGGGGCCTCGATCGCGAACACCAGCATCGGCGGCACGACTTCCGCGACCATCGGCTCCGGGATCGGCATCGGCGCCGGCACGGACGTGGTCAACAGCCTGTTCGTTTCCGCGAGCTCCAGCGCCAACGCGGCCAGCGGCAGCATCGCCGCCGCGGGCGGGATCGGCCTGGCGCTCAGCGGATCGGCGGCGACAGCGAGTTCGACGCCGACCGTCAGCGCGTCGGTGGGCGGCGGTACGGTGAATCTGACGGGGGACGCCACGATCCAGGCGACCGGCAGGGCCGGGGCGAGCGCCGACGCCGAGGGCTTCAACATCAGCCTGGCGGTCTCCGCGGGCGGCTCGGTGGCGACGGCGACCTCGGCGCCGCAGATCAGCGCGTCCCTGGGCACGGGCACCACGCTTACTGCGGACAATCTCACGGTGTCGGCCGCGCAGTTTCTGCCGACCAGCCTCGACGTATTCAGCGTGAACAGCGGCAACGTGTTCACGCCCGGCACGGTGAGCGGCGTATCGACGCTGGCGACCGCGACCGGCGCTTCGGCGGCGCTGTTCGCGGGCGTCACCGCCACCAGCGCGGATGCCGCCAACAACGGCCACGTCACCGCTTCGATCGGCGACGGCAGCACGCTTACCGTGCCCGGCCTGCTCAGCGTGGGCGCGGAAAACGACACCAACCAGAGCGCGGCGGTTTCCGGACTGTCGGGCGGCATCGTCGCCATCGGCTCCAACAATTCGAGCGCCACCTCCAACACGCTGACGCACGTGACCCTGGGCGACAACGTCAACATCGTCGGCAGCTTCTCCGGGGGGATGGTCAGCATCCTCGCTACCGGCACCGATACCAACATCGCCTCGGCGGTCTCCGGCAGCGGCGGCATCGTCTCCGGCGCGGCGGCCTCCGCCAACACCTCGGAGATCAGCGACACGCTGGCGCAGGTCGGTGCCTCCACCTGCGGCGCGCCCTCGGCCACCTGCGGCATCGCCTCCGGCGGCTTCGGCCTGGTGGCGCAGCACGACAGCATCTACAACGCCAAGGTCGACAGCACCTCGGCCGCGGTGGCGGGCGCGAGCGGCGCCACGACCAGCCACTTCGTGCAGAGCACCGTCAACGCGAACATCGGCAACAACACCAACATCAGCGCGAACAACATTGCGATCGCCGCGAACAACGCGAGCCACAAGTTCTGGTGGGGCCAGACCACTGACGACGACAGCACCGCGACCGCGGACAACGCGGACTGGAACGTCAATTCCGGATCCGGCGGCCTGATCAACCTGCCCGCGGGCAGCACCAACGCGCAGATCGCCATGCTGACCGGCGTCAGCATCGGCCAGGGCACCTTGCTGCACGTGATGATGCCGGTCTCCGGCAGCGGGTCTCTCACCATCGACGCCAACAATACGATCGTCGCCTACGACAAGACCAAGCTCGACTCCGGGGGGCTGATCGCGCTGGCGGAATCCGATTCCGTCATCAATGTGGCGCAAAGCGTCACCAACGTCACGATCGGGGCGAACGCGACCATCATCAGCGACTCCGGCAACGTCAACATCGGTACCCGCGCCGACGTCAAGCTGGATGCGCGCGCGACCGCCAATGCCTACGGCCTCGCCGGCGCGCCCTCCGGCGTTGGCGACGCCAGCTACAACGGCAGCAGCACGGTTCACCTGAACGACGGCGTGGTGATCCTGGCGCAGGACCCGAACAACGGCGCGATCAATATCGCGGCGGGCCAGGACTCGCAGCAGAGGCCGAGCAGCATCATCGTCGATGCCTCGGTCAACCTGTGGAACAAGACCGTCATCCCGATCGACTCGGACCCGGATCCGCATAGCACTGTTGTCAGCAACGCCACGTTGCAGCTCGACGGCAGTACCCCCACCACCCAGAGCCTGCTGCTCGCCGCAGGCGACATCGGTCTGGCGGCAAATAAAGGCGTCATTTCGCAAAAGGCGGACGGCGTCGGCAAGGATCTGTACAAGGAAGCCATCGCGGCGATTGCGAATGCGGTCGGCGTCGACGTCTCGCTCGACCTGACCGGTGGCACGACCAGCCTGCAGGGGCAGGGCACGGTCCTCGCCAACGGCACCGCGCTGTCGGGTCTGTACCGAGAGTCGGCGACGCTGCTGGACGGGGCGCCGGTCACCCCGGGCGAGCCGAACGGCTGGATTCTGACCGCGTCGGCCTATCAGGACCCGACCTACCAGAACCCGAACCCGCGCGACACCACGCACCCGTTCGCCTACATCACCTTCGTGACGCCGACCGCCGTCGACGTGCCGTTCGGTTCGCAGCTGCAGACCCAGATCAACAACCTGAACCAGCTGGCGGCGCAGTATTCCGCCGATCCGGTGGCGACCGCCGCCTACAACGCCGAGATCACCTTCCTGCAGTCGAAGCTGAACGCGCTGGGCGCCGGCCAGAACTCGAGCACGCTGACCGACCGCGCCATCAAGGCGGCGACGTTCGCCGGCGATGCGACGGCCGTGCTGAACAACTACCAGTACACGATCACCGGCGACATCGGCGCGACCGCTGCCGCCGACCAGATCGGCGCCGTCGGTGCCATCCTGAACGCCTACAGCACCATCAAGGCGACCAACTCGAGTATTGATACGGCGCTGCGGGGTGAAGTGAACATTCCCAAGGCGAGCGGGGCCTTCGATCCGACGAACGCGGGTTACGTATTGCTGACGAACGACCTGACCAGCGCCGCTACGCAGGTCAGCACCATCAAGACGCAGGTCGGCAACATCGGCAACCTGTCGTTTGCCTACGCGGCCGGCGGCGCGACGCCGAGCGGCCCGCTGGGCGCATACACGGCGACGACGGTGAGCGGCGTGTCGACGGTCGCGGGCAGCGGCTATCTCGGCACCATCCAGACCGACATGCAGGGCATCGGTTCGATCCTGTTCGGGGGCAATTCCGCGAGCAGCGGCTCGGTGCTGTTGGCCAAGGTCAACGACATCAAGACGCAGATGGGCAGCATCTCGACCGCGAACCAGACGATCTCGTCGGCGATCTACAACTCCACCACGCCGGCGAGCACCACCACACTCTTCGGCGCGCTCAGCGACGCCGGCGTCCAGCAGAACGCTCTTGCTACCGCATGGAAGGATACTTCCAGCGCCAAAGCCGATGACGCCACGGTAACCAGCATCGGCGCCGCGGTAACGACGAACAATGGCAGCAGCCTGATCGGCTCGATGAACGGCGGCACCAGCATCACCAGCGCGGGCATCATCAGCACGAATGCGAACGGATTCAGCAGTTGCGTCACCACATCAACGTGCGCGCTGCTCGTCAGCGGCACGACGACCGGCGCCACGATCAATCTGGCGGCCGACCAGACGGCCGTGCAGGGCGGCTCCGACACGGTCAGCCAGCAGCAGCAGCGCGTGGCGACGCTGCCCAATATCTCGGTCAAGCTCGGCAACGTCAACGTCAACGCCGACGTGCTGACGGGCTCGGGGTCGCTGCAGGCGCCCGGCGACGCCAAGATCATCATCAGGAACCTCTCGCCGGCGTCGATGAACATTGGCCAGCTGACGGTCGACGACACCGGGGGCAACGTCACCTTCAACAGCTACCACGTCAATTCCGCGGGCGACGTGCAGGCGGTGAACGCGGGCGGCGCGGGAGATTCGCTCAGTATTGTCAGCCGCGCCAACGGCCTCGCCGGCCTTGACCGCGTGCCGGGCACCGCCGGGACTTCGGTGGTGCAGATCAACAGCTTCTACGACCCTGCGCAGTTCTCCAAGACAGCGTCCACGACCGCCGAGCAGATCCCGGCGCCGGCGCCCGAAATCCACATCACCAACCAGATCAGCAACCCCAACGGCTCGGTGTCGGTGACCAGCGCCGCGGGCGACATCTTCGTCGACCCAGCGACCCCGGGCGGCGGCCCAGGCGGGTCGATCACCGCCGGCCAGGTGTCGATCACCGCGCAGAACGGCGATTTCGTGCAGGCCTTCCAGAACGGCTTCGATTCGGTCTCCGGCGAACCGATCAACAACGTGCAGGGCGGCAGCAACAACACCAGCCCGGGCGGCACCCTCGTGCCCGGCAACGGCATTCTCGCCAACGGCAACATCTTCATCAGCGCGCGCTACCTCAACATCAACGGCCTGGTGCAGAGCGGCATCGCCGACTATCACCTGAATCTCGGGGCCGACACCGACTTGCGGTTCGTTGTGAACAGCACTCCCAACGGCTTTTCGAACACCCTGCGGACGAGCTGCCCCGCCCTCACGGCCTGCACGAGCACTTCGGGCTCGTTCGTTGCGACCTGGGATGGCGCGTACAGGGGCATCGACGGCACCATCGGCCGATGGGAAGTGAACAAGGCCTACGTCGACGCCAACTTCTCCGCCGGATCGTCGGTGCAGGTGGCGGTGGAAAATTCAGGCGGCGCCGGCGTGAGCGCGCCGTCGAGCCCGGATTACGGCGCGATCGCCGCCAATTACATCGTGCCCACCGCCGGCCAGACCGGCCAGATCGTGCTCTCGACCACCACGGCCGTGCATGGCGGCTCGATCAATCTGTTCGGGCAGATCATCAATACCGCCCCGGGCGGCAGCCTCGGCACCGGCCAGCTCAACGTGCTCGACGGCTTCGGCCAGATCGCTATCACCAACAACAGCAGCCTGCCGATCACGCTGAAGACGCTGGACACCGGCGCCGATCCGAGCGGCACCGGGCGCGGCACCGCGGGGGTGATCAACATCGCCGACGTGCAGTACGTCGATACCAGCAACGTGGTCCACTACGTCGACACGCAGATCACTCGCAACAACGGCGTCGTCACCTACAAGCAGACCGGGGATTGGCAATCGAACGGCACCTTCTGCGACAGCTGCGTGATCAATCAGACCTCCGGAGCAGTCGCGGCCTCCGGGGTCAGCCAGAACGGCACGGGCTCCGAGGTTTCGATCACCGGCACCCGCAGCGGTTCCTATGACCCCCAGGCGGGCTTGCGCTACGCCTTCACCACTGGGGACACTGTTTCGACCGTCTACCAGTGGTCGTACTCCGGCCACGAATTCTTCGGCAGCAGCAGCCTGGCGCTGCCTCCCGACAGGACCAGCATGAGCCAGGTCGGCCCGCCCAACGTGCAGAGCACCAATTTCGGGCAGAACGGCGTGTACCTCTCCTATGCGGCGCCGGGAACATTCGTCGCGCACCAGAACAATCTGGTGACCGATCCCGGGTTCAATCCTGGCAATGCGAATCCGAGTATTCCGGTGCCCGCGGGCGCCTCGTCGACCGGACCGGTGCAGACCGGTGGCACGACGGGCAGGGTGCTCAG
>CAZPNH010000059.1:0-7748 GCA_964587635.1 uncultured Bordetella sp. | reverse complement strand
GGCAGCCCGGGTACATGGCGACGGAGGCCACGAAGCCGGGCCGACCTTCCTTCTTCGGCGGCAACCCGGCGTCCATCACCTGGACCGCGTTGGTGCCGCCGTGCGAGAAGCCGATGGCGGCGATTCTTCCCGGCAGCACGTCGGCGCGCGTGCCGAGGTATTCGATCGCGCCGAAAGCGTCCAACCAGCGCTGTTCTTCCCCGATATTGCGCGCATTGATGCGCGTGGTGCAGATTTCGCGCTCGCCGCGCGGGGTGAAGCTGTCCACCAGCAGCACGCCATAGCCCATGCCCGTGAGCAGGTCGGCCATGTCGCGGAAGCGCTGCGTGATCTGGCCGTTCTTGTCCAGCGCGCCGGCGCAGCCGTGGAACATCGCGATCGCCGGGAAGCGGGCCTTGCCCCCGGGCTTGTAGAGATAGCCATCTATGACGAGGCGCGCGCTTCCCTTCCATCGGTCGAGGCTCGGAAATTCGACCCGGTCCTGGGCGCCGCAACGGAGGGCGGATGCGCTCCCAAGCACAATCAAAAGAATTCGAAGAACGGCTTTCATGCCTGCCCGGAGGACTAGAATTCACGGCAGTATGAACCAATCGACGCGCATCGAGCACGACCTCATCGGCGACCGCCAGGTGCCCGCGGAGGCCTACTACGGCGTGCATACCCTGCGCGCGCTGGAAAATTTCCCCATCACCGGCACCGCGATCTCCATCTACCCGGACCTGGTGGTGGCGCTTGCCTGCGTGAAGCAGGCCGCGGCCATCGCCAACCGCGAGCTCGGGCTGCTCGATGACGAGCGCGCGGAGGCCATCGCGCGCGCCTGCGAGGAAATCCGCGGCGGCGCGCTGCTGGATGAATTCGTGGTGGACGTGATCCAGGGCGGCGCCGGCACTTCGACCAACATGAACGCGAACGAGGTGATCGCCAACCGCGCGCTCGAGCTGCTCGGCATGCAGAAGGGCCGCTACGAGCGCCTGCACCCGCTCGACCACGTGAATCTCTCGCAGAGCACCAACGATGTCTACCCCACCGCGGTGAAGGTGGCGCTGCAGTTCGGCATCCGGCGGCTTCTCTACGAGATGGAGGCGCTGCGCAAGGCCTTCGAGGCCAAGGCAGCCGAGTTCTCCGACGTGCTCAAGATCGGCCGCACCCAGCTGCAGGATGCGGTGCCGATGACGCTCGGCCAGGAATTCTCGACTTACGCGGTGATGCTGCAGGAGGACGAGAGCCGTGTCGGCGAGGCGGCGAGCCTGATCCGCGAAATCAACCTGGGCGCCACCGCCATCGGCACCGGCATCAACGCGCATCCGGAATACGCGCTGCGCGTGACGCGCACGCTGTCGGAGATCGCCAACGTCGAGCTGGTGGTGTCGCCCAACCTGATCGAGGCGACCCAGGACGCGGGCTCCTTTGTGCAGCTCTCGGGCGTGCTCAAGCGCATCGCGGTCAAGCTCTCGAAAATCTGCAACGACCTGCGCCTGCTGTCGTCGGGGCCGCGCGCCGGCATCGGCGAGATCAACCTGCCGGCGGTGCAGGCCGGTTCCTCCATCATGCCGGGCAAGGTGAACCCGGTGATCCCGGAGGTGGTGAACCAGATCGCCTTCGAGGTGATCGGCAACGACATCACCGTCACCATGGCGGCCGAGGGCGGGCAGCTGCAGCTGAACGCCTTCGAGCCGATCATCGCGCACAGCCTGTTCAAGAGCTTGTCGCACCTGGCCGCGGGCTGCCGCGTGCTGGGCGAGCGCTGCGTCAAGGGCATCACCGCCAACCGCGAGCATGCGCGCCGCCTGCTGGACAACTCCACCGCGCTGGTGACCGCGCTCAATCCCTACATCGGCTACGCGCACTCCAGCGAGATCGCCAGGGAAGCCCTCGCCACCGGCAAGCGCGTCTACGACCTGGTGCTTGAAAAAGGCCTGATGACGCGGGAGCAGCTCGATGAGGTCATGCACCCCGAGGCCCTGACGCGGCCGCACTACTCCACGGTGAACCGGCCCGGCAGCGAGTCCTAGTTTTGGAACCGCAGGACCTGGAAGGCATCACACGCGTCACGCTGGAGCATTACGACAGCCGCGCGGAGGATTTCTGGCGCGGCACGCGCGACCACGACGTGGTGCAGAACATGTCGGCGCTGCTGGACGCGATCGAATCCGCGCCGCCATTCACGATCCTCGATTTCGGCTGCGGGCCGGGGCGCGACCTTAAGGCTTTCACGGATATCGGCCACATCGCCGTCGGCCTGGAAGGCTCGGCGCGCTTCGCCGCGATGGCGCGCGAATACAGCGGCTGCGAGGTGCTCGAGCAGGATTTCCTCAAGCTGGATCTGCCGCTGGCGCGTTTCGACGGCGTGTTCGCCAATGCCTCACTGTTCCACGTTCCCGCCCGGGAGTTGCCGCGGGTACTGGGCGAGCTGCACGCGGCGCTGAAACCGGGCGGCGTGCTGTTCAGCTCCAACCCGCGCGGTGGCAACGAGGAGGGCTGGAACCGCGGGCGCTACGGCGCCTATCACGACCTCGAGGCCTGGCGCCGCTACCTGACCGCCGCCTGCTTCGATGAGTTGTCCCATTACTACCGCCCGCCCGGTTTGCCACGCGAACAGCAACCTTGGCTCGCAAGTGTCTGGCGTCGGCGATAATGGCGCCATGGATCCCATCTGGTCCCCTTCCGAGCAGGCGATCGAGCACGCGCAGATCACGCAGTTCGCGCGCCACGTCGTGCGCAAGTACAAGCTGGAGCTGAACACCTATCCGGATTTCTACCAGTGGACGGTGGATAACCCCGACGAGTTCTGGAGCGAAGTCTGGGACTGGTGCGGGGTCATCGGCTCGAAGAAGGGCAGCACGGTGCTGGTGGACGGCGACAGGATGCCGGGCGCGAAGTGGTTTCCCGACGCGCGCCTCAATTTCGCCGAGAACCTGCTCAAGCGCGGCGACCAGGGCGATGCCTTCGTGTTCTGGGACGAGCGCGGCTTCCAGCGCCGCGTCAGCTATTCGCAGCTGACCAGCGACGTATCGCGCGCGCAGCAGGCGCTGGCACAACTGGGCCTGCGTCCCGGCGACCGCGCCGCGGCATTCATCCCGAACATGCCCGAGACCGGCATGCTGGCGCTGGCGGCGCTGGCCGACGGCATCGTCTGGTCGTCCTGCTCGCCGGACTTCGGCACCAGCGGCGTGCTCGACCGCTTCGGCCAGATCGAGCCCAAGATCCTGTTCGTCGCCGACGGCTACCGCTACGGCGGGCGCGAATTCGACGTGCTGGAGCGCGTGGCGGAAATCGCCGCGGGCCTGCCCTCGCTGCGCAAGATCGTGGTGGTGCCGCACCTCAATGCGCGGCCCGACATTTCCGACATCCCGAAGGCGGTGCTGCTGGACGAGTGGCTGCGCAAGTTTTCGCCGGGCGAGATCAAGTACGCCCAGCTGCCCTTCGAGCATCCGGCCTACATCCTGTTCAGCTCCGGCACCACCGGCACGCCCAAGTGCATCGTGCACGGCGCCGGCGGCGCGCTGCTGCAGGCGCTGAAGACGCTCAAGCTGCAGTTCGACGTGCGTCCCGGCGACCGCATGTTCTATTTCTGCACCACCAACTGGGTGGTGTGGAACATCCTGTTTCATGCGCTGGGGGCGGAGGCGGCGGTGATGATGTACGACGGCTCGCCCTTCGAGCGCGGCGGCAACATCCTCTTCGACTACGCCGAGAAGGAGCGCATCACGCACTTCGGCACCTCGGCCAAGTTCATCGACTCGCTGGAGAAGCGCGGCCTCGCGCCCATCGAAACCCACGCGCTGCCGGAGATGCGCATGATCATCTCCACCGGCTCGCCGCTGGTGGCCGAGAGCTACGACTACGTCTACGGCAAGGTGAAGTCCGACGTCTGCCTGTCGTCCATCTCGGGCGGCACCGACATCATGGCCGCCTTCGCCGACGCCAACCCGGTGCTGGCTGTCTACCGCGGGGAGATGCAGTGCCGTTCGCTCGGCACCGCGGTCGAGGTCTACAACGAGGCGGGCGAATCCATCGTCGGCGAGAAGGGCGAGCTGGTCTGTATCAAGCCCATCCCCTCGATGCCGCTCGGCTTCTGGAACGACCGCGGCGGCGAGAAATACCGCGCCGCCTACTACGACAAATTCCCCAACGTCTGGACGCACGGCGACTGGTGCGAGCTCACCGAGCGCGGCACCATGATCGTCTACGGCCGCTCCGACGCGACGCTCAATCCCGGCGGCGTGCGCATCGGCACCGCGGAAATCTACCGGCAGGTGGAGAAAATCGACGAAGTCGAGGAATCGGTGGCCATCGGCCAGCTCTGGCCGCCCGACAAGCCCACCGACACGCGCGTGGTGCTGTTCGTGCGCCTGCGGCCGGGATTCGTGCTGGACGACAAGACCGTGGAAAAAATAAAGGCGCGCATCCGCGACAACACCACGCCGCGCCACGTGCCCGCGAAAGTCATCCAGGTGCCGGACCTGCCGCGCACCAAGAACGGCAAGGTGGTCGAACTCGCCGTGAAATCGGTTGTCCATGGCATGCCGGTCGGCAACACCGACGCGCTCGCCAATCCCGAGGCGCTCAAGCTGTTCGAGAACCTGCCGGCCCTGCTGTAAGTTCCCACGCCCGGCGGCGACTATTGCGAAAGGAGACCTTCATATGAAAACCCTGAACCTGTTGCTGGCGCTTGGCCTGGCGGGCTGCATGTCCTCCGGCGCGGCCGGCCCCCTGCCGGAGCCCGCGGCCGACATCCCGCTCGCGAAGACCGCGGGCAGCGAGACCGCCGTATTCGCGGGCGGCTGCTTCTGGGGCGTGGAAGCGGTATTCGAGAACGTGAAGGGCGTGAGCAAGGCCGTGTCCGGCTACGCCGGCGGCACGCTGGCGTCGCCCAGCTACGAGCAGGTCAGCTCCGGCAGCACCGGCCACGCCGAGTCGGTCAGCGTGACCTACGACCCGTCGAAAGTCAGCTACGGCCAGCTGCTCAAGGTGTTCTTCGCCGTCGCGCACAATCCGACCGAGCTCAACCGGCAGGGCCCGGACACGGGCACGCAGTACCGCTCGGCGATTTTCTACGCCAACCCCGAGCAGCAGCGCGTGGCGAAGGCCTACATCGCGCAGTTGCAGGCGGCGAAGGCCTTCCCGCGGCCCATCGTCACGGAGGTTTCGCCGCTCAAGGCGTTCTATGCCGCCGAGGATTATCACCAGAACTACCTGGTGCGGAATCCCTACCAGCCCTACATCGTGATCAACGACCTGCCCAAGCTCGCGGCGCTGAAGAAGGAACTGCCGGCGCTCTATTCCGGCAAGTAGCTAGCGCAGGTCTTCCAGGATCGCGAGGGCGCGGTCCATGGAGAAGTCGTAGACCTTTTTGTCGAAGGCCTTCGCGCCGGGCATCATGTAGCCGTGCAGCACGCCGGGGAACACGTGCACTTCCACGTTTTTCTTGCGTGGCGGCACGGCGCGGTAGGCCTCCAGCACGTTGGCGGGCGCCATTACATCCTGGTCGCCCCAGATGATGCACACCGGCTGGCGGACGTTCTCCAGTTCGCCGATGTAGTCGAGCATCTGCGTGCCGTGGCAGGAAATGCCGGCGTCGTAGCCCAGGCGCTTCGGCCCGAGGATGGCGTAGGGGCCGCCGTAGCAGAAGCCGATCACCGCCGCGCGGCCATTGAACTGCGGCAGCTTGCGCAGTGCCGGCAGCACGTCCGCCATGTCCCGTTCACCGGCCTTGATTTTCTCCAGGCGCGGCTGGCCGCGCGGCTGCGAGCGCGGGTCGTCGCGCGTGAGCGGCCCGGGCACCGAGCGCCAGAAGAGGTCCGGCGCCGCCGCGATGTAGCCGTGGGAAGCGAAATCGTCGGCGATGCCGCGCAGGTCCGTGTCCACGCCGTGGATCGCAGAGGCGAGCACGATGGCCGGCACGTGGTGCTTCGTGTCCGGCGTCACCACATAGCAGTCGAACTCCGGGCCTTCGCTCGAACGGATTTTCGTGTCGGTCTTCAGCATGTCTTCTCCAGTGTCCCTACTCGCTTGCCCGGATGCCTGCCTGCTTGATTACTTTGGCCCATTGCGGAATCTCGCGCTCGATGAGCGCCGCGAGTTCCGCGGGCGTGCCGCCGATGGCGTCGGCGCCGATGTCGTTGAGCTTCTTGCGCACCTCGGGCAGGGCCATGATTTTCGCCGATTCGCGGTGCAGCCGGTCGACGATCGCTTGCGGCGTGCCGGCCGGCGCCATGAGCCCGAACCACGGCACCGCCTCGAAGCCGGGATAGCCGGATTCCGCCATGGTCGGCAGGTCGGGCGCGATCCCCGCGCGCTTGATCGACGTCACCGCGAACGCGCGCAGCTTGCCGTCGCGCACCAGCGGCAGCACGTTCACGATATTGCCGAAGGACATGTCCACGCGGCCCGCGAGCAGGTCCGGCAGCAGCACCGTCGTGCCGCGGTAGGCGATGGGCTGCACGTCGATGCGCGCCATGGATTTGAACAACTCCGCCGCGAGATGCTGCGACGTCCCCGCGCCTGCATGCGCATACGTAAGCTTGCCCGGCTGCGCGCGCGCCAGCGCGACCAGTTCCTGCAAATTCTTCGCCGGCGAGCTGGCCGGGACCACAAGAACGTTCGCCGCAACGAATATCTGCGAGATCGGCGCGAAACTCTTCACCGGATCGAAGTCCAGCTTGTCGTACATGCTGGGACTGAACACCACCGAGCCATTTCCCACCATCCCCAGCGTATACCCGTCCGGTGGTGCCTTCGCGACGCGCGCCGCTCCAATGTTGCCGCCAGCGCCAGTCACGTTCTCGACGACGACCGGCTTGCCCAGTGCTTCCGCGAGCTTGTCAGCGAGCAGGCGGGCTGCTACATCAGGAGCTACGCCAGGGGTGAATCCGACCAGGATGCGTACCGACTGCTCCGGATAATTTCCTTGTGCGAACGCATTGCACGCAGCAAAAATAATCGCGAGGGCGGCAGCAATGCCGCGAGAGAAATTCAATGCCCGCTCCTCAGTGCAGCGTCGCGCGCCGACGCTCGTAGATGCCCTGAAGAAGTCTCAGTGAACCCCGGCAAATGGCCTCGTGGGTGAGGGCATGGCCGAGGTCTTCGATGATGTCGAGGGTGACGGGGACGTGGAGGCCGGAGAGGACGCGCGCGGCGCGCTCGGCGTAGACGCGGGAGACGACGGAGTCGTAGCCGCCGTGGACGAGATGAATCCTTGAGTCCATGCGCGTACCGGCTTTCGGGAGTTGCGCGAAGCGCGCGGAGTAGGCGACAACGGCGCCGGCAAGTTCGGGAAAGGCTTTGACGGCTTCGAGGGCGACGGTGCCGCCTTGCGAGTAGCCGATGAGCACGGTGCGCTCGCGCGGCACGCGGTGGTTGGTCTGCTCGCGCCGCACCAGCTGCTCGATCTTGGGCAGGATGGCCGAGATGCGGTCCATGCGGTTCTCGTCGGTGAGGCCCGAGGTCGAGAACCATTGCTGGCGGTCGAGGTCTTTGCCATAGCGGGCGAAGCCGCTGGGCACGACCAGCGCGGCACTGGGGAAACGGCCCTGGTATTTGAACGCCGCGGGAATCATCGAGCGTGCATCGGCGCCGCTCGCATGCAGGAAGACGAAAAGGTGTCGGGTCGGTTGCTCCGGCGTGGACCCGAAGCGGTAAACCTGCTGCATGGGGCCATTCTGGCCCCGCCGCCGCCGTTCTGTAAACTGCCCGCAGGCAGGAAACCGCAGATCCCGAGGTAACTCCATGCAAAAAAAGCGTTTCTT
>CAZPNH010000058.1:0-7752 GCA_964587635.1 uncultured Bordetella sp. | reverse complement strand
CCCTCGGCGACGATGCTTTTCAATTCGCCGCCGATGCTCAGCTTGAGCGGCACCAGCGCGTAGCGGTGCACTGCGAGCACGCCCGGCACCTTGAGCAGCATCGGCACGTGCTCGGTGTCGTAGACCTCGTTGAACAGCGCCTCCTTGTCGGGATCCACGTCCATGGCGGCGGTGAACAGGTAGCGGGTTTTCGAATGCATGACGTTCTCCTTGCCGGGAACTGTATCATCCGGGAATGCCTCTTTCCCGCCTGCACCGCGCGCTTTCGGGTGAGGAACGCCTCTGGCGCGTGTGGTGGCTGTGGGGAATCCCGGTCGGTTTCATCGTCAGCGCGGTGACCATCGTCGCCGAAATGGCGCGCGACGGCGGCTGGAACGCCAGCGGCGACCTGCTCGATGCGGTCAAGGTGCTGGTCTACGCCGCGTGGCTGGTGGCCGCGTGGCGCTGCGCGCCCAACGCGGAGCGCGCGCTCTGGAGGATCGGCACGCGCGTGCTGGTGGCGCTGGGCGTCGTGCTGGTCGCCGTCACTTCCTGAGGCGCCACGAATGCGCTCGCTCCTGCATGTCCTGCTTGCCGCTGGAATTGCCTGGCCTGTCCTCGCCTGGCCGGCCGACCTGGAAGGCCGGCCCGCGCCGGTCCTTGAAATGAAATTGCTCGACGGAACGCCGTTCAACGTCACCGATGCGGCCGGCAAGGTTGTGATCGTCAACTACTGGGCGACATGGTGCGAACCCTGCCGGGCGGAAATGCCCGCAATTGACGCCTACTACCGCAAGCATCGCGACGAAGGGCTCATCATCGTTGCCGTCAGCATGGACAAGCCTTCGGACGAAGGAAAAGTCCGCGATGTGATGAAGTCCTTCTCCTTCCCGGCGGCGCTCGTGAGGGACGTGAGCGCCAGGGGATACGGGAGGATCTGGCGCGTCCCCGTCACATACGTGATCGACCGCAAAGGCATCGTTCGCAAGGAGGGATGGTTCGTCGAGTCCGGCATCGACGAACCATCCCTTGATGCGCTGGTCACGCCGCTGTTGCGCGCGCGCTGAACCCGTCAGAACGAGAAGCGCACCCCGGTCGATAAAACGTACTTGGGTGCCAGCTGGATGCCGTTCACGTTTTGATACACCGGCAACTGAACGTTTACGTAGGCGAAAGCTTTCTCGGTGACCTTCACGATGGCGCCCGGGGTCAGATAAACGAGCGTTCCGCCCGTCGCGTAGGTGTCGGCCGCCGTACCCGCATCTTTGCCCGCATGCCGGATGTTCATCTGCAACGTCGGGATAACCTTTTCAAAACCCTGGTAGCGCAGGCCAACGTTCAGGTTCTCGCTGGTTGCCGGCTGGTACGTTCCGCCGGCCATGCTCGAAGAGTTCAACGCGGTCTGCAGGAACGCCTGCGTGAAGTACTCCCAGTTGGCGCTGAGATTGTCGAAGAAATAGGCGCCGAAAATGAGATCGGTGGTTCCCGTGCCGCGTTGCAGGCCGGGATCGACCGGCTGGGCGTTGCCGAAATTCGAAACCTGATTCTTGTTGCCGGTCGGAAGCTTGACGCCGAACTGGATGCCGAAATTGTGTTCCTCCGAGAAACCGAAATACCGCCCCAGCACCCGAACATCCCCCAATCCGGAGCCCGAAGATCCGTAGGCGCCGTTGGCCGGATCGAACGTCGCGCCGTCGCTGCCGGTCCCAAGGGTGCTGTGCGACCGGTCGATGTACGGAAGGATCACGCTGACGCCCCATGACTTGCCGTTGTTGTAGTCCAGGGTCGCCGTGAGGTAATTGTTCTTCGTGAACTGCTCGACTTCCGCGGGGTTGCCCGTCTGCGTGTTCGTCACCACCGAGGCCGCAGTCGGGGAAATCTTCCCGGTACCCATCCTCAGCTGATTCTGGTTCAGATAGTCATAGCGAAAATCGGCGCTCCATCCTCCTGCGGCCGAAAGTCCCTGAACGCCGAAATCGGAGTTGATGCTGCAGCCGCAACTGGCGCAGGCAAGCGCGGCACTGGATGGAATGGAAAAAGACAGCGCCAACAAAAGTCGATAGCCATATTTCATTCAGACCTCCTATTTCGATCAGATCGAGTCGCGCCGGCACGGCACGCGTGTCAATCGCGCGAGCGGCAACGCCGCCAAGCGCGCAATCGGCTCAGATCTGGCTGGGAGGCGCCCGGGGCTGGGCGGGACGATGGTACGCGGGCTCGGAGGACGAGACCGGTCGCGGAACGGCTTTTAAATCACTGGAATTCGAAAAAACAAATGCGGCGGAATCAGCGGGTACCAGCGCCGCATCTCGGTCGCCGCCGAAGACGCACAGCTTGCAGTGCTCGCCGTGCGACGCCGAGCGCTCGTCGAGCGGCGATTTGCCCGCGGGCAGCTCGAGGTAGTGGGTAACGCCTTCGACGGTGCAGACGGGCACCAGTTCGCCCGCGATGCGCGGCCGCGCCTGCGCGAGCAGCGGCCAGAACGCCTGCAGCGCCATGGCCAGCATGGCGGCGAAAGCAGCGAGGCGGTTGCGGCGAAGCAGCACGAATGAAATTCTAGCTCAACGCGCCAGGTAACCGGAATCGACCGGCAAGGTGACGCCCGTGATGCAGCGCGCGGCCGGTCCAGACAGGAACAGGACCGCCGCGGCGATGTCCTCCACCTCGGGCAGCACGCCCAAAGGCGTGTGCTGCATCACTTTTTCCAGCACGGCCGGATTGCTGAAGATGGGCATGGTCAGGTCAGTGCGCACGAAAGTCGGCGCCACCGCGTTGACGCGGATCCCGTGCTCGGCGAATTCCAGCGCCAGCGCCCGGGTCAGGTTCACCACCGCGCCCTTGGACGCCTGGTAGGCCGGGTTGGGGAAGATGCCGCCCGAAAAACCCATGATGGAAGCCAGGTTGACGATCGCGCCGCCGCGGGGCAACCCGTCCTTTCCTTTTTCCTTCATGCCGCGCGCGGCCACGCGCGAACAGAGGAACACCCCGGTCAGGTTGACGCCGATGACGCGGTTCCATTCCTCCAGCGTGATGTCGAGCGAAGTCTTGCGCACCGCGATGCCGGCGTTGTTTACGAGAATATCGACAGCACCAATCTGCCTGAATGCCGCTTCCACTTGCTTTTCATCGGACACGTCGCAACGAATGTCCGCGTCAAGATCGATCCGGGCGACCTTCGCTCCCGCTTTCTCGAGCAGATCGGCCGTAGCTTTGCCGATACCGCGTGCGGCACCGGTGATGGCGGCTGTTTTGCCTTGCAGGTCGAAAAGACTCATCGGGTCGGTAGTATAGGGGACCAAGTCCCGGGAGAACGCCCCTGATGGTGCAGGCCACGACCCCTGACAAGACCACCGATAGCCCTCCACGGATCGCGATGCTCGTGTATCCGAAGATGATCCTGCTGGATCTGACCGGACCGATGACGGTGTTCAACCTGATGCGCGCGAACATCATGCTTGTCGGAAAGACGCGGGCTCCCGTTGCGACCGACGTCGGCATCCAGGTCGCGCCCACCATGACATACGGCGAATGCCCGGCGAACCTCGACGTCCTGTTTTCGCCGGGCGGGCTGGACGGCACGGTCGCAATGATGGAGGACCGCGAAACACTGGAATTCCTCGCTGATCGCGGCGGCCGTGCGGGTTACGTGACGAGCGTGTGCACCGGGTCGCTGCTTCTCGGCGCCGCCGGGCTGCTGCGCGGCTACCGGGCGACCTCGCATTGGTATGTGCGCGACCTGCTCCAGCTGATGGGCGCGAAGCCCGAGGGCGGCCGGGTGGTCGTGGACCGCACCCGCATCACGGGCGGCGGTGTGACGGCCGGTCTGGATTTCGGCCTGGAACTTGCGCGCAGAATGCAGGGCGAGGATGCGGCGCGCACCATCCATCTGGTCCTCGAATACGATCCCAAACCGCCCTTCTCCGCGGGCACCCCGGCGCAGGCCGGACCGGCGCTGACCGAGCGGGTAAAGCAATTTCGCGGTGCCGCGATCACGGCGGCGAAAGACGCCGCGGCGCGCGCCGGGCAGCGGATGGAGTCCTAGCGCATGCACGATCTCGTTATTCGAAACGCCCTGTTGCTGGATGGCCTGGGTTCCGTTCCCGTTCACGGGGATGTGGCGGTTTCGGATGGAAAGATTGTTGAAATCGGCAAAATCAAAGCGCCCTCCAAAGAAACCATTCAAGCCGACGGCCTCGCGCTGATGCCGGGCATCATCGACAACCACACGCACTACGACGCGCAGCTCACCTGGGACCCGCTCGCCTCGCCCTCGCCCGCGCTGGGCGTCACCACCGCCATCATCGGCAACTGCGGCTTCACCATCGCGCCCTGCCGCGCCTCGGACCGCGACCTGATCCTCAAGAACCTCACGCAGGTGGAAGGCATGTCCATCGAGGTGCTGCGCGCGGGCACGCGCTGGGAGTTCGAGACCGTACCGGAGTTCTTCTCCATGCTCGAGCGCCAGGGCGTGGCGCTCAACGTCGCCGGTTTCGTCGGCCATTCGTCCGTGCGCACCTACGTGATGGGCGAGGATGCGCCCAAACGCGCGGCGACCGCTGCGGAAATAGTGAAGATGAAGGACATCGTGCTCGCGGGCGTGCGCGCCGGGGCGGTCGGTTTCGCCAGCTCCACCTCGCCCAACCACAACGGCCACGGCGGCATCCCGATGCCGTCGCGGCTCGCCGACGATGCGGAAATGCGCGCGCTGGTCGGCTGCCTGAAGGAGGCCGGGCGCGGCGTGTTCATGCTCACCAAGGGCGGCCAGACAAAGGTGGACTTCCTCGAAGAACTGGCCGCGGCGTCGGGCCGGCCCGTCGTCATCGCCGCGCTGCTGCACAACAACACCAATCCGCGCGCGGTGTTCGACGACCTGGAAATGATCTCGGCGGCCAACCGGCGCGGACACAAGCTGCTGGGAGCGATTTCCTGCTGCCCGCTCACCAGCGACTTCCCGATGAGCGCGCCCTACCCGATGGAAGGCATCCTCGCCTGGAAGCCCGCGCTCGGACTGCAGGGCGAAGCCTTCAAGGCCACGCTCGCCGACCCGGCGTTCCGCAAGGCGGTGCGCGAGGAGATCGCCAGGCCCGCGGTGTTCCGCATCTTCAACGGCGAGTGGGACAAGGTGTACGTCGCCCACGCCAAGCTGCCGCAGAACCGCAAGTGGGAGCAGCACACCATCGCCGAGATCGCGGCCGCCACCGGCGCCGACCCGCTGGACGCCATGCTGGACCTCGCCATCGGGGAAGACCTGGACACCGAATTCAGCGCGCTGCTGCTGAACTCCGACGAAACCGCCGTCGGGGAGATGCTCAAGCACCCGCACAGCCTGGTGTCGCTGTCGGATGCCGGCGCGCACCTGACGCTGTTCAACGACGCCGGTTTCGGTTTGCATTTGCTGGGCCACTGGGTTCGGGAAAAAAAGGTTTTAACTCTTCAGGAAGCGGCAAGGAAACTGACCAGCGATCCCGCCGCGGTGTTCGGTATCAAGGGCAGAGGAAAGCTGGAGGCCGGCTATGCGGCCGATCTCCTGCTCTTCGACCCGGCCACGGTGAATCGCGGGCCGAAAAAGCGCGTGCAGGACCTGCCCGGCGGCGGCGCGCGGCTGCTCACCCCGCCGGTGGGCGTGCATGGCGTGTGGGTGAACGGCGCGCGCATCGCCGACGCGAAGGGAAATCTGCCGTTGCAGCGCCTGCCGGGGAAAGTACTGCGCGAATTCCTGTCGTAGCGCGGCGACAGCCGCTCTGCGCAAGCTATTGATTGCGTTGAGCGCGCCGGCGGGCACGAACCCTGCGTTGCAGTTCGCCTTGAGCCACCCCCAAGGAGAACTCCCATGCTGCAGAAAGAAGGTTTTTTCCATCGTCCCGATCCCGCGCCCGCGCGCGGACTCATGCCACCCTCCGCCCCGCCGCCGGTGCATGAGATCCCCAAGGCCGCGGACAAGTCCGATGACCGGAAAGAAGCGAAGCTGATCGTCGGCCCCGACATCAAGATGAAGGGCGTCGAGGTCACCGACTGCGACACGCTGGTGGTGGAAGGCCGCATCGAGGCGACGCTGGATTCGCGCGTGCTGCAGATCGCCGAAAAAGGCGTGTTCAGCGGCGTGGTGGCGGTGGACAGCGCTGAAATCCACGGCCGGCTGGAAGGCGAACTCACGGTGCGCAAGCAGCTGGTGGTGCACGCCACCGGCAGGCTGTCGGGAAAAATCCGCTACGCGCGCATCAAGGTCGAGGAAGGCGCCGAGCTGTCCGGCGAAATCAGCGTGCTGGACAAGACGCAGGTCGGCACGCTGCCGAAACGCGCGAACCAGCTATAGCGGAACGCGGTCTCCGCCGCATCCGCACCGGTCTTATGCCTTATCCTAGGGGCATGGGACCGGCATCGCTGCTCGCGGCCATCGTCACCCTGGCGCTCGGCCTGTGGGCCGACGTGCACGTGGATCTGCCCGGCCAGCTCGCCATCGGCGCGGTGGTCTGGGCGCTGTTCCTGTTCCTCATCGCCCGCCTGCCGGCCGCTGAGCGCACCCGCTACCTCGCCTGCGTGGCCATCGCGACCGCGGGCGAACTGTTTCTGTCGCTGGCGTGGGGGCTGTACAGCTACCGCCTGGGCAACGTGCCGATGTTCGTGCCGCCCGGGCACGCCATGATGCTGATGCTCGGGCTGTCGGTCGCGCACCGCATGCCCGAACTCGCCGCGCGCACCATCCTCGGCGGCGCGGGCGCTTACACCATCCTCGCCGCGGCCACCGGCCTGGACACGCTCGCCGTGCCGCTCTACCTGATGCTGATGCTGTCGGTGCTGTCGCTGCCGGCGCACCGGCGTCTGTTCGCCAGCTCGTTCATCCTCACGCTGACGCTGGAACTCTACGGCACCACGCTGGGCAACTGGGTCTGGCACCGCGACGTACCCTGGGTCGGCCTGGTCACCACCAACCCGCCCGCCATCGCCGGCGCCTTCTACTGCACGCTGCACGCCCTCGTCATTGGTTGCATGCTTCTGTTCAAGAAAAAGAATTCAACGGCCCTGGCCACGCCATGATCGTCGACTGCCACGGGCATTACACCACCGCGCCCGAAGGATTGTGGGCCTGGAGGAAACTTCAGCTTTCCGACCCGAAGAATTTTTCTTCAACGCCAAAAATCTCAGATCAGGAAATCCGCGACTCCCTCGAAGGCGCGCAGCTCAAGCTGCAGCGCGAGCGCGGCACCGACGTCACCTTCTTTTCGCCGCGCGCGGGCTCCATGGAGCACCACGTCGGCGACGCCGCGGTGAGCCTCGCCTGGTCGCGCCAGTGCAACGACCTGATCCACCGCGCCTGCAGCCTCTACCCGGCGAACTTCCTCCCGGTCTGCCAGCTGCCGCAGTCGCCGGGCGTGCCGCCGGCGAACTGCGTCGCGGAGCTGGAGCGCTGCGTGAAAGAGCTCGGCTTCGTCGGCTGCAACCTGAATCCGGATCCCTCCGGCGGCTGGTGGAAGGAAGCGCCGCTCACCGACCGCTGGTGGTATCCGCTGTACGAGAAGATGGTCGAGCTGGACGTGCCGGCGATGGTGCACGTGAGTTCCTCGTGCAATCCCGCCTTCCACTTCACCGGCGCGCACTACATCAACGCCGACACCACGGCGTTCATGCAGTTCCTCACCTCGGACCTGTTCAAGGACTTCCCGACGCTGAAATTCGTCATTCCGCACGGCGGCGGCGCGGTGCCCTACCACTGGGGCCGCTACCGGGGCCTGGCGCAGGACATGAAGCGCCCGCCCCTCGGGGAACTGCTGCTCA